>NZ_JBXWSB010000021.1:0-51950 GCF_059613205.1 Ruegeria sp. BHSB064 | reverse complement strand
GATATGGCAGCGCGGGTGCGGGCGGTCACGCGTTCTGTGCAGATGAAAGCCGATGTCGTGGCACGGGATGAAACCGAGCAGGGTGATCGCGCCTTGCTGAACCTGGGGCACACGTTCTGCCACGCGCTTGAGGCGGCAACTGGGTATTCCGACCGGTTGCTGCATGGCGAAGGCGTCGCCATCGGCTGTGCGCTTGCGTTTGAACTCTCCTCGCGTTTTGGCTTGTGTTCGCAGGAAGACCCAAGCCGGGTGCGGGCACATCTGCGCGCGATGGGGATGAAAACCGATCTTGCTGATATTCCGGGTGATCTTCCAAGTGCCGATGCGCTGGTGGAACTGATGGGGCAGGACAAGAAGGTTGTGGATGGGCAATTGCGCTTTATCCTCGCGCGCGGCATCGGGCAGGCTTTTGTCACGTCTGATGTTCCGAAAGACGCCGTTCTGTCAGTCCTGTCAGACGCTTTGGCAACTGTGTGAAACAGGGCCCTAGCGGCCCTGAATCACCATGAGTTCACCGATATTCTCACGGGTGATATAGCCCACCATGCGCCCGTCCTGGGTGACAACTGCGATGGCCGGTGCGCCTTTGTGCAAATGCTCTAACACGCCCTCCAGCCCGGTCGTCAGCGAAACCGAGGGGATATCGGCATCCATCACCGAAAGTGCTGCTGTTGATCTGGGCAGATCACTGGCGAGGGCAGCAAACAATCGATCCCGCGTCACAAAACCAAGAAGTGTGCGATCTGCATCCAGAACCGGAAATTCGTGCTGTGTCGTGTGAATGACGGCTTGCGCTGCGGTGCTGAGCGTGTCGCTGGGGGACAGAGCGTGAAATTCGGTGATCATGGCGTCCCGGGCCAACACGCGGCGGGCTGCGGACCGCAAGGCGACATCCTGGCTTTCGGCATTGGCAGCGATGAAAACGAACACCGCAATCAGGACAAGAATGGGGTTCGCCGAACTGAGGCCGAGGAAACCAAGCCCGATGGCGACGATCTGACCACCAATAGCTGCCACGCGGGTGGCTTTGACCCGGTCCATACGCAAGCAGAGCAGGGCGCGGAACACACGGCCCCCGTCCATAGGAAAGGCGGGGATCATGTTGAACGCAGCCAGCAGCAGGTTGATATAGGCCAGCCTGTCCAACAACCCTGTGCCAGGCGTGTCTATTTGCGAAAAGGTTTCAAATGGTGTCCCAGCGCCAAGGGCAACAAGCACGATCCAGATGACGATGTTCACCGCAGGACCCGCAAGCGCGACATAGATCTCTTGCATCGGTTTTTCCGGCATGCGTTCCAGCCGGGCCAACCCGCCAATAGGTAACAGGGTTATATCAGGCGTTTTGATGCCATAGCGGCGAGCCATGAGCGCATGACCAAATTCATGCGCGACAACACACGCAAACAGCGCAAGGACAAATACAAGGTTGTCGATGGCGGCCGGCAGACCGCCAGCTGAATAGGCCGCGAAGCCAACCCAGGCCAACAGCAGAAAGAAGGTGACATGGACCCTCAGTTCGGATCCGAGCAATCGGCCGAGAGAGAAGGACCATGTCATGTTGTATCTCCGTTTCGATTAGAACGGAATCTCGTCGTCGTCGATTCCGCCCGATGCGGGTGCCGGTGAGCTGGACGGACCACCGTAAGGGTCGCCATAACCGCCGCCAGCCTGGCCGCCGCCATAACCACCGCCGCTGCCGCCGCCACCTTCGCCGCGGCTGTCCAACAGGGTCAATTCACCGCGATAGGGGCGCAGGACCACTTCGGTCGAATACCGGTCCTGACCGGACTGATCCTGCCACTTGCGGGTTTCCAGCTGACCTTCGATGTAGACTTTGCTGCCCTTGCGCAAATACTGCTCGGCAATGCGGGCCAAAGGCTCTGAAAAGATGGCGACCGAATGCCATTCCGTACGTTCGCGACGCTCACCCGTGTTTCGGTCTTTCCAGTTTTCCGAGGTGGCAATGCGCAGATTGCATACTTTGCCGCCGTTCTGGAACGACCGAACCTCGGGATCGCGGCCAAGATTGCCGACCAGAATGACCTTGTTGACTGAACCCGCCATGTAATTCCTCGTTCTGTTTTCGCCTATATGCGCCGAATCTGGCGCGCCTTGTTTCGTGAGACCCTATACGGCCTGCATCATGGTTGAAACATGTTGATACAACAGTGTCGAACAAGAGTCTTACTGTCTTCTTTACCAAGCTTTCATTTTTTGCGGGAATACCTATACTCCGACTGGTTTCTGATCGAGCAGGATTGGCATTGATGCGTTCTTGGGTTGCTGGGTTTTCTGTTGTCTGCCTTGTGCTGGCTATTGCGCCTGTACAGGCGCAAACGCTGTCCACAAAAAGCCGTAAGGATATTTTCCTGAAGCAATCCAAGGTGTTGGATTCTCGAGCAGCCACGCAGTATCGGGATTCTGAGCGTCTCAAGCCGAAAACGTCTCGTGCCCAGGTTAGCAAGCGCTACACAGGAAAATACCGAGGGCAGTATCTGGATCTGGCACGTCAGGCAGCCCGGCTACACAACATCCCCGAAGATCTGTTTCTGCGCCTCGTGCAGCAGGAAAGCGGCTGGAACCCGCATGCGAAATCGCACAAAGGCGCGCTGGGACTTGCGCAGCTGATGCCTCAGACCGCCGAGCTTTTAGGGGTCAACCCACACGACCCTAAGCAAAACCTTGAGGGTGGGGCACGTTACCTGTCGTGGCAATATCGTAAGTTCAAATCCTGGCCACTGGCCTTAGCAGCTTATAACGCGGGTCCAAAGGCGGTCGAAAAGCATGGTGGCATTCCGCCATACAAAGAAACCCAGAATTACGTGAAGGTCATCTGGGGCGGCTAACCAACATGCTGCGGCGCAGAGGGCGCGTTTCTTGATTCTCTGCATTCGGACCAACTAACCTGATCGGGTATCGCCCAGTCACAGCTGAGGTCCGCCATGCCCACTGATCACCCACAGATTCCCAAAGAAACGCTGGTCAACTGGCAACAATTGGTTGATCTGGTGGCTGAGTTGGCAGACGTGCCTGCAAGCCTGATCATGAAGACCGATGCGCCGGATCATGCGGTTCTGATTACATCGGACCATCCGGAAAACCCCTATCCGGTTGGGATGAGTTTTCAGTTGAATCCCAAGCTCTATTGTCAGGGCGTGCTTCAACGGGACGGAGAGCTGGTGGTCGAGGATGCCTCCTGCGACCCGGTTTGGGCCGACAACGAAGACCTGGAACACGGGATGACGTTCTACATCGGGCTGCCGTTGAAGTGGCCCGATGGATCGGTGTTTGGCACAATCTGCGTTCTTGATCGCAAACAAAACCGCAGGGCGTTGTTGTTTCGCGAAGGGTTGACCCAGTTTGCGCGCATGGTCGAGTCAGATTTGGCTTTGTTGCAAGAGGTTTACCTGCGCCGCGCGCTGGAAGAAAAGCTGAACGAAACGCTGGCACAACTGGAAACCCGTGTCTCGGATCGGACGCGCGAGTTGCAGGAAACAAACACCGCATTGCGGGTATTGCTGTCCAGTCTGGAGGATGATCGAAAGAGCCGCGATTACGAGATCGTCGAACAGGTCCGTGGCCGGGTTTTGCCATATCTTGAGAAGGTGCGCGCCCAACTTGCCGATGACGAGGCGCAGAATGTCTATCTTGATCTGGCCGAAAAAAACCTGAGCGAGATTACGTCGTCTCTGTCAGACAAACTAACGGACGCCTTCGCAGTAATGACCCCGACCGAGATTGAGATCGCGCAGATGGTTATGTTTGGAAAAACAACCAAAGACATTGCCAAGGCCCTGTCCCGAGAGACGTCGACAATCGATTTCCACCGCAACAACATCCGCCGTAAGCTGGGGCTTGAAGGGCGTGATCAGAACCTGCGCAGTCATCTGCTCTCGATTTCGTGATCATCGAATATGGGGAATGCCCCCATATTTCACCCCTATTTTTTCGGTCTGAGCCGATATGCCCTGGCTTGTTACCCTCTGCCATGAGGTGCGGACGAACTGCACCCTTCCAACAGAGAGGAACATCCCATGGACCGCAAGGATCTGAAGCCGACCATCATGAAAGGGGACAAGGATCACCTGGCACCGGGGCTTTCGCGCCGGTCGTTCTTCATGGCCGCGGGCGCTGCTGGTGTTGGCGCGACAGCTTCTGTTTTGGGGGCGAACCCAGCCCAAGCGCAATCACAGGCGTGGTTGCAGCCGGGGAACAACAACCATGTGATCGACCTGCAGGGGTCAACCGGGCAGGCCAGCACCGGCGCGGTTGGTATCGACTATTATGGTCATTGCGCTATCAAGATCACGTCACCCAACGGGGCGACTGTTCTGTTCGATCCCTGGCGTGATGATCCGTCGGGGGCGTGGGGGTTGTGGTTCCGAAACGAGTTCCCTCAGATCCCTGTGGATATCACTTTGTCGACCCACGCGCATTTTGACCATGACGCCATTGAACGGCCAAGTTCGACCATGGTTCTGGACCGGATGGTGGGTAATTTTGAGTTCGCCGATCTCAAGATCACCGGCTTTGCAGACAAGCACGCCTGTGTCGCGCCCGGGTGGTATGATTGGACCAATGCACTAGCCGAGTTCGGGGCAGAAGCCTGTCCGCCGAACAATGTGGGCCATATGGACATGGTGGTCTATCTGGTTGAAACCGGGGGCATTCGCACGCTGATCTGGGGCGACAACCGTCACAACCCCCCGCAGGAGTTTTGGGATGCCATCGGACAGGTGGATGTTCTGACGCTGCCGGTGGACGGTTCGGAACATATTCTCAGCTTTGAGCAGGGCAATGACATTGTGTCCAAGCTCAAGCCCAAGGTTATCATTCCCACCCATTACCTGAACGAGGTCACGTCTTACACCCTGACCACGCTGCAATCGGCGGACGATTGGGTGAAAGGGCAGCAAAGCTATAAAATGCTCGAAAGCGCCAGCTTGCAGCTTGAGGCCGGTGACGTTGCCGGAATGAACCAAGAGTTCATGCACTTCGGAAACAATGTCATGACAGGCTGAGGACACACCGGGGGCTGCCACTCACGCATTACTCCCAAGCGCCGTCTATCTCCCCAAAAAACACGGCGTTAACAGAAAGGGCCGGTCAATGACCGGCCCTTTCTTAATCTGAACAGTAAGATTACTCTGCCGCGACTTTGATCACCGGCTCCATCCGCGCGAGGACTTCCTCGGACAGATGGCATTTCACCTGATGGCCGTCCGCAAGGGTCTGTACCGGTGGCACATGAGATTCGCAGCGTCCATCCGGCACTTCGGACTTCCAGCGGCATCGTGTCTGGAACGGGCAACCCGGGGGCGGGTTCATGGCCGAAGGTATGTCGCCTTCCAGAACGATATGCTGTTTCTCGACAGACGTATCGGCAATCGGAACCGCACTCAGCAGCGCCTCGGTATAGGGGTGGTAGGGCGGGGCAAAAACCTGATCTGTGGTCCCAAGTTCAACCACGTGACCCAGATACATCACCATCACCCGGTCGCTGAGGTACCGCACAATGGACAGGTCATGGCTGATGAACAGCAGCGTCGTTTTGTGCTCGCGCTGAATCTCCATCAACAGGTCGGTCACGGCCGCCTGCACCGACACATCCAAGGCCGAGACCGGCTCGTCCGCCACCACGATGCGCGCATCGCCAGCAAAGGCGCGGGCGATCCCCACACGTTGCTTTTGGCCACCGGATAGCTGACGCGGCATCCGGTCAGCAAAGGCGCGCGGCAGCTTCACCAGATCCAGAAGTTCCAGCATCCGCTTCTTGCGCTCGGCCTCAGAGTTTCCGACGCCAAAGATCTCCAACGCTCGAATAATCTGACGCCCTACGGTCATCGACGGGTTCAGCGTGTCGAACGGGTTCTGGAACACCATCTGAACTTCGCCAACAGTCTTGGCATCCCGTTCTTCAATGGGCACCTGTTCGATGTTGCGGTTGTCCAGAAGGATTTGACCGTCTGTTGCAGTTTCAAGCCCCATCAGAACTTTGGCGAAGGTGGACTTGCCACAGCCAGACTCGCCAACAATTGCAAGCGTTTCGGACTCGTGGGCCTCAAAGCTCAGGGTCTCGTTGGCTTTAACAACCTTCGTTTCGCCGCCACCAAACAGAGCGTTTGCCGCAACCTCATAGTATTTCTTGAGGTTATCCATCTTCAGGACGGTCCGGCCAATCTCACCTTTCTCTTTCTGTTCACCCACAGTGATGGGGGCATTCCAGTCGATCTCCTGGAACTTCAGGCAGCGTGTGTGGTGCCTGTCGTTTCCAGGCACGGCTTCCATAAGGATGTCTTTGGCGTCACAGCGCCCTTCTTCGAAATAGTCGCAGCGCGGCCCAAAGTTACAACCCGGAGGCCGCTCATGGGGCAGGGGGAAGTTCCCCGGAATGGCTACCAGCGGGCGCGAGTTCTTGTCGGCGCCCGGCAACGGGATCGAGCGGAACAGCGCCTGCGTGTAAGGGTGCTGCATCTCGTCGAACACGTCCTTGATCGAACCGCGCTCGACCGCTTCACCCGAATACATCACGCACAGACGGTCACAGGTTTCCAGCACCAGCCCGAGGTTGTGCGAAATGAACAGCATCGACGTGCCGTACTTTTTGCCAAGATCCTTGACCAGTTCGACAACTGCGGCCTCAACGGTCACGTCCAACGCGGTTGTAGGCTCGTCCAGGATCAGCAGCGCCGGTTTTGACATCAGCGCCATCGCGATCACGATCCGCTGCTGCTGACCGCCTGAAAGCTGATGCGGGAAAGAATTCAGCATACGCTCCGGGTCAGGCAGACGCACATCCGTCACCACTTCCAAAGCCCGCGAATAGGCTTCTTCCGCGCTCACGCCTTCGTGGATCATCGGCACTTCCATCAGCTGTTTGCCGATTTTCATCGCCGGATTCAGCGAGGCCATCGGTTCCTGATAGATCATCGCGATTTCATTGCCGCGAATATCGCGCAACTCTTCCGCCGACATTTCCGCCAGATCCCGACCTTTGAACTTGATCGTACCACCAACGATCCGACCGTTCTTGCCAAGATCCTGCATGACACCCAGCGCCACGGTAGATTTGCCGCACCCGGATTCGCCGACCAAGCCCACAGCCTCGCCGGGCTGCACACTGACCGAGAAATCCATCACGGCGGGAATTTCCCGCAGGCGGGTAAAGAATGAGATAGACAGCTTGTCGATCTCCAGGATCGGGCCGTCATAATCCGCCATTTTGCTCATTTTTCTTACTCCTCACCAAATGCGGGGATCCCCTTCATCTGGCTAAAAATACCTCGGGGGTCCGGGGGCAGAGCCCCCGGCCTCGATCACATCAGTCCTTCAGACTTTCTTCGCGCAAACCGTCAGCCAGCAGGTTCAGACCAAGAACCAGCGACAGCAGGGCAAATGCAGGCGGAAGGGCAGGGTGCAGGTAGATCGACAGAAGCTTGCGCCCCTCATTGATCGTCGAACCCCAGTCCGGGCTTTCCGGTGGCAGGCCCAGTCCAAAGAAACCCAAGGTTCCCAGCAGGATGGTCGTGTAACCAATACGCAGACAGAAATCGACGATCAGTGGACCACGCGCGTTTGGCAAAATTTCCCACAGCATGATGTACCAGGGGCCTTCGCCACGGGTTTGCGCCGCCGCGACGTAGTCTCGGGTTTTGATGTCCAGCGCCAGACCACGCACGATACGGAATACCGTGGGCGAGTTCACGAAGACCACCGAAACGAACACCACCAGAATACCGCCGGGAATATCGAAGAGATCCAGATAAGTCGGAAGCCCCCAAATTCGATAACTCTCGGTGTTGATGATGTAACCGCCAGTCGAGATCAGCGACAAGTACAACCATATCGCTACACCCAGCACCCCGATCAGCAGAGGTGTGCGGAAATTCGGGCGCGTATAGAAGCGCGAATTCAGCAATACTCCGATGAACAGGATTGGGAACACGAACAGCACGGCGGCCATATAGTTCGGCACGCCTGTCGCCACGATTTCCGGTGTCACCAACAGGTAGAACAGCAGAATAACCGGGAAGGCGAGGATCAGGTTTGCAAGGAACGACAGGAACGTGTCCAGACGACCACCATAGTATCCGGCGGGCAGGCCCAAGGTGATACCCACCATAAAGGCAAACATCGTCGCCAACGGAGCGATCTGCACCACGATCCAGGCACCGCTTACCATGCGGCTGAATACGTCGCGTGCCAGATTGTCTCCGCCCAAAAGATACCAGGCGAACTGGCCTTCTTCAGGGTTTGGAATGGGTGTGCCGGGGACCTTGTTCTTCATGCCAGACAGCTGAACAAGCGGGTCATGTGTAACGATCAGGTCCAGTGCACCGAAGATGCCGGTGAACACCCAGAACATCACAAGGCCAAAGCCGATCATGCCGATGGGGCTGTCATAAAGTTTGCCATACAGTCCCAGCCGCCGTTTGAACGCGATGGACATGGCGAACATGATGATCAACGCCACCCAAACGGGCAGGAACTGCTGTGAAATCGCGCCGATAATTCCGGCACCGGTCCCCATCAGGACACCAAGCACCAGATAGGCAATCGACAATCCGACACAGGCAAGGAAGCTGTAGTGCAGTGCCAGATTGATCAGACCGCGGATGCCGCCGCTCGAGCTGACGGAGCCATCTGAATTTACGACCATCTGCTGTTCAGGCAGAAAGATGCTGGCAACGATCCACGTTACGATTGAGATAACCAGCGCAGCCAGCGCGATCATCAGAAGTGGGTTCAGGAAGGCGATAGAGCCGGTCCAGGTCAATGGTTCCATAATCTCACCCTCCTTAAGAAATGCGGATACGCGGGTTAAGGTAAACGTAGCCGATATCCGAGATCAGCTGGGTGATCAGCACCACAAAGACCGACACGACAGAAATCGCCAGCAAGAGCTGGATGTCATTGTTGCCCGCAGCCTGAACCAGCGCCCAGCCAAAGCCCTTGTAGTTAAAGAGGGTTTCGACGATCACAACACCATTCAGCAGCCATGGGAACTGCAGCATGATGACAGTGAAAGGTGCGATCAGCGCGTTGCGCAACGCATGTTTCATGACGATATTGCCGAAGGACACACCCTTGAGGCGCGCAGTTCGGATATATTGCGCCGTCATCACTTCGGTCATCGAAGCGCGTGTCATGCGGGCGATATAGCCCATCCCGTATAGTGAGATTGTCAGTACCGGCAGGAAGAAGTTTTCGAAGGTCGGGTTTTCCATCGCTGATGTCGCGGTACCCTTGAACCATTTCAATCCGACGGTCGAAGAGGTGAAGATCGCGATGAAAATAACGCCGGATACATATTCAGGGGTAGCAGTCGTGATGATCGAGAAGGTCGACAGCGACCGATCCATGGCTGACCCTTCGCGCATCCCGGCCAGAACACCAACCAACAGGGCTGAAGGCACCATCAGGACCAAGACCCAGAACATCAGGTAGCCCGTATTGCCGAGGCGCACGCCAACGATTTTACCGACCTCGTCCTTAAACACCGTGGAATAGCCCCAATCCCCTTGCAAGACACCGCAATAGCGCGCGGTATTCTCTGCGGTCGATCCGGGACGCACACATGTACCCAAAAACGTTCCGTCATCAAGCGTGTTGGTAAATCCGGGCATCACACCCAGCCATTGGCCATATTTGATCAGCGTGGGTTGAAGATAGCCACGGTTTTCCAACCAGGTCTCGACCTGCTCGTCGGACATCCGCTGGTTGCCTTGCGTTTTGGCAAGCTTTTCGAGGTTGGGATAAAGGTTGGTCAAAAAGAAGACCACGAAAGTAAGACACAATGCTGTCAGTAGCATCACGCCGAACCGTCGGAGGATAAAGAGTCCCATGTTGGCCCCTGTTGTTCGGGTGTTCCGCAGATCAGTGGACCATTTTCTGGCCTCGGACATCCGACCCCGTGTCGGCACGTCTGCGGCTGGAAAGGGGCGCCCGATCAGGCGCCCCTTGTGAGAAGCAGGCTGGCGTTAAGCGGCCCAACCCCACTTGTAGTGATGGTGTTCGAACGACACGTGCATGTCCGTACCCACCAGGCCGTCTTTCATGTGACGGTACAGCGAGCGCCAATATGGCTGGATCGTGACACCTTCTTCCTGGATCAGGGCTTCGCCCTTGGCGACCACCTCGCGGCGCTTGTCCGCGTCAGCAATGGCCAGAGCTTCCGTCAGGATCGAGTCGAACTCTTCATTGGCCCAGCCAAATTCGTTCCACGCTTCGCCCGAACGATAAGCCAGCGCCCAGATCTGAACGCCCAGCGGACGGTGGTTCCAGTTGGTCGAGCTGTAAGGATACTTCGCCCAGTCGTTCCAGAAGGTGTTACCCGGCAGAACAGTCCGCTTGACGTTGATACCCGCATCACGCAGCTGCGCCGCGACAGCATCTGTCGTGTTCCGGCGCCAGTCGTCGTCGATCGAAATCAACTCGTGCTCGAAATCGGCCATACCGGCCTCTTCCATAAGCTTGCGAGCGCCTTCCGGATCCACTTTCTGCGGAGGCAGTTCAAAGTAATCCGGGTGGATCGGACCAACATGGTGGTTTTCAGCAGGCGAGCCGCGACCACCAAAGCCCAGTTCCAGGCAAACCGAGTTGTCGACGGCCATTTGAAGGGCCTTACGCACACGTTTGTCAGCGTAGGGCTGTTTGCCGTCGACTTCCGCCAGTTGGTTCGGACGGATCACGATGGTGTTCATGGTCACAACTTCGGACTTCACGTAACCAAGCCCATCCATCACATCGATGAATTCGCCAACCGATTCATACAGCATGTCGACTTCATCTGATTCCAGAGCTGCCAGCCAAGCTGACGGATCGGTGCCGTAGTCAATATACTCGATGCGATCCAGCGCCGGGCGACCAAATACTTCTTCGCCCCACCAGGTGTGGTTTTCATTGCGAACCAGCACAGCCTTCACACCGACTTCCAAAGAGTCCATCAGGTAGGGGCCGGTGCCGACATTATTCAGCAGATCGGTTTCGCTGAAAGAGCTGTGAATGATCGCCGCAGGATAGTCAGCCATACCGGCAATCAAAGAAATGTCGGATCTTGGCAGGTTCAACTTCACGGTCAGCGGATCGACAACTTCGATGGCGCCTTCGATGGCCTGGCCAGTCGACTCGTCAACCAAAGTCGCAAAGCGTCCAGCCATCGAGTTTGTTTCCGAGCTCTTGTCGCACCAGCCTGCGACGTTGCGGGCCACGTCGTCTGCGGTAAAGTCGTCGCCATTGTTCCACTTGATACCCGGGCGAACTTTCAGCGTGTAAACTGTGGCGTCCTCGTTGACCTCCCAGCCTTCCAGCAACATGCCGCGGAATGTACCGTCCGAGTTATACTCGACCAGGTTTTCAAGTGTGCCGCGGGACACGTTTGCAATCTGAGACCAGTCATATGTACGTGGCTCTTTCAGCGCACGAACTTCCATCTGCACGCGCAGAGTGCCGCCTTCTTTCTTGGCATCTTCGCCTTCGGCATTAGCAGGCGCGGTAAGGCCGATCATGCCGTATGCAGCTGCAGCGGTAACGCCCAGACCAGTGGCACGGGTCAGGAACTCACGACGGCTTAGCTTGCCATCACGGTATTCCTGTGCGTGCATCTCGGCCGCCCAGTGCACCTTGTCGTTGGTGGTTACGTCATTCGTCATAGATGTCTCCCTGTGACATTTCATTTTGTTGATTGATTTTAGTTCTACGCGACTTGGTTGATACCTGTCGCCAGATCAAAGGGTTCTGATTGTTGGTGTCTGTGCATCCCCATGGCGGTATTCGGCACCAGAATTCGGCCTAGGTCAATGTTCGAATTCGTCATTGGGAGTACAAAAACGACATTCTCGCCAAGTTGAACATGTTGCTACGCAACCGCGGCGAGCTTTGGGTTCGTGCGGTACTACTTCCAAGCTTGTCGCAGATTGAGATGAAAAGGTATTTAAAAACAGATACTTATGAAATCTTGACGGATAGAGGTCAGAACGGCGCCAGATTTAGTATCATTTTGAGGGGTCGATGTGATTCCATGACTTCATACGAGCCCGAAACCAGGTGCGTTGTCGTTTAGCGAATTGCCGTGTCGCAATCGTTGCGCGATCGCGGGCTTGATCGAGTGTCATTGACCCGTTCAGATAGGCTCTGAGCTCTGGTACCCCGATTGCTTTGCAAGCTGGCAGGTTGGGATCAAACCGGTCTTGCATAGCGCGTACTTCTTCAATGGCGCCTTGTTCCAGCATCTGATCAAATCGGCGTTCTATTCGCGCCAAAAGCCACGCCTTATCAATGTCTAACACAATCGGTACCGTGTCGCTCAACCTCAAGACCGGCGGCGGTGTGTCAGCCTGCCATGACAGCAGACTGCGGCCGGTGGCGCGTTGCACCTCCCAGGCGCGCTGCACACGTGCCCTGTTCTTTATGTCCAGACCGGCAAGTGTTTCATCGTCGACTCCGGTGATCAGGTCGTGCAGTGACATCTGATCCGCCTCGGTCCGTATCTCCGGGGGTGTGGCTGGGATCTGCGCCATGCCTTCAGTCAGAGCGGTAAAATACAACCCGGTACCACCCACTATGATTGGACGCTGTTCACCGTGTAGCAACGGTGTCACCTCGCGCACCCAATGACCGGTTGAATAGTCCTGATCGTATTTGATGTGACCATACAGGCGATGTGGCGCGCGGGCTTCTTCTTCTGCGGATGGGCGTGCTGAAACAACCCGCCAGCAGTCATACACTTGGCTGGCATCCGCATTGACGATCACACCACCAAACCGTTCGGCAATCTCAAGCGCCAGAGCGGATTTACCAGACGCCGTCGGACCCGCAATCAGAACCGGTTTGTCATCGGGAATAGGCGGCAGGTGCTGAAAATACTGCGCTGTTGATTGCTGGGTCATGTGCGGTTGCCTCAATCCTCACCAACCGCATTGAACCTGCGGAGTTTTTGCTTCATTTTGCGCCGGAAATTAAACCCGTGCCAGCCCGGAGCGCAACATGAGCCTTTCCCCTTCGTTAGAGACCGCTGAAACCCCGAAAACAAAGTATAACAGGGTTATGCTGAAAATCTCGGGTGAGGCGTTGATGGGGGATCAGGGATTCGGCCTGCACCCGCCAACCGTTCAGCGCATTGCGCAAGAGGTGAAGTCGGTTCACGATCTGGGCGTTGAGATCTGCATGGTCATTGGCGGCGGCAACATTTTCCGGGGTCTGAGCGGATCGGCGCAAGGAATGGAGCGGACCACTGCTGACTACATGGGGATGTTGGCTACAGTAATGAACGCACTGGGTATGCAGTCGGCACTGGAAGAGATCGGAGTGTTCACGCGTGTGATCTCGGCCATTCGTATGGATGAAGTGTGTGAACCCTATATTCGCCGCCGCGCGGTAAGACACCTCGAGAAAAAGCGGGTTTGCATTTTCGCCGCCGGTACTGGCAACCCGTATTTTACCACGGACACCGCAGCAACCTTGCGCGCGAATGAAATGGCGTGTGAGGCCATCTTTATGGGCAAGAACGGTGTTGACGGAGTATATGACAAAGATCCCAAACAACATGCCGACGCCGTGCGCTACGACACTGTGACCTATGATGATGTCCTGGCCAAGCGCCTGCGCGTTATGGATGCCTCGGCCATCGCGCTGGCGCGCGACAACAATCTGCCTCTGATCGTCTTCGGTCTGGACGAACCCGGCGGGTTCCGCGGAATTCTGGCAGGTGAGGGGACGTACACCAAAGTCCAGGGCTAAAGCGCACGCTGACAACTTGAAACACCCCGGCGCTTTGCCGGGGTTTTCTTTTGGGCTGAGCCTTGACGGTCATGAGCATGGCTGTCTAAGTGTCCGTGCTCGTGTAATTACAGAGCTGCCTTGTGGTCTGCTTCACTTAGGTGCAACTACAGGCTGGGCTGGAAGACCTGCCGTGATTTCTGAGACGTCTGGAAACATGTGCGGGCATCTCATTGATCTAACTGCAAAACTAAGGAGCAATGAGGCATGAGCTCTCTGGATATCGATTTCGTTCGGGCGCAGTTCCCGGCTTTTTCCGAAGCCAGCTTACAAGGACAGGCCTTTTTCGAAAACGCGGGTGGGTCGTTTACGTGTAAGCCAGTAGTCGACCGGCTGACGCGGTTTTACACCCAGCGCAAAGTTCAGCCCTATGCGCCTTACGAGGCAAGCCGCCTGGGGGGCGCCGAAATGGATGAGGCGCGTACGCGCATGGCCGCGATCCTGGGCATCGAAACCGATGAACTGAGTTTTGGCCCTTCGACCACGCAAAACACCTATGTTCTGGCGCAGGCGTTCCGGCAATGGATGAAGCCCGGTGAAGCCATCGTTGTGACAAATCAGGACCACGAGGCAAACTCGGGCCCCTGGCGCCGCTTGGCCGAGGCGGGGATCGAGATACGGGAATGGCAGATCGAGCCCGAAACAGGCTCTCTGAATCCCCAGGACCTCGAGAACATGCTGGATGAAAAGGTTCGCCTGGTCTGTTTTCCGCATTGTTCCAACGTTGTAGGAGAGATCAATCCAGTGACGGAAATCACCGCGATTGCGCATGCCGCAGGTGCATTTGTGTGCGTTGACGGTGTATCCTATGCCCCGCACGGTTTCCCGAATGTTGGGGATCTGGGGCCGGATATCTATTTGTTTTCCGCCTACAAAACCTATGGTCCGCATCAGGGCTGTATGGTCATCCGCCGCACATTAGGAGAGTTGCTGCCCAATCAGGCGCATTATTTCAACGGTGATGTTCTGTACAAGCGCTTTACCCCGGCGGGTCCGGATCACGCGCAGATCGCAGCAAGTGCGGGCATGGCAGATTATGTCGAACAGCTAAACGCTCATCATGGTGGTCCGGAGTCTGGCGCGGCCGCTCAAGGTGCGTTTGTTCATGACCTGATGCGTATGCACGAAGTGTCGTTGTTGCAGCCCGTGTTGAATGCAGTCAAAGATCGCAACGCGGTGCGCCTGATTGGAACATCCGATGCCACCCGGCGCGCACCGACGGTTGCGTTGTCGTTGAACAGACCTGCTGGACCGGTTGCCGCTGAACTTTCAAAATACGGTATCATGGCAAGTGGGGGCGACTTTTATGCCGTGCGTCCCTTGCAGGCCATGGGCGTCGACCCAGAGCAGGGTGTGTTGCGGGTGAGCTTCACGCATTACACCTCGCGACAGGAAATTGATCAGCTTTTAGGAGCACTTGAACGCGTTTTGTGATCCACTCTCCCTGAGCTTTCGTAAAGTTATAAAAACCTCAGGGCAGACATGGTGCACGAGCAGACTCCGATCATTTTGTGGTTCCGACGCGATTTACGCCTGTCGGACCATCCAGCCTTAACCGCGGCGGCTGAAAGCGGTCGCCCGGTTATTCCGGTCTTTCTGTGCGATAATCTTGTCGAACAGATGGGGGCCGCGCCAAAGTGGCGTTTGGGGTTAGGGTTGCAGGCGCTTTCCAAATCCCTTGACGGTCTTGGCAGCCGATTGATCCTGCGGCGCGGCGACGCGCTGACCCAGTTGCAAGCACTGATCGAAGAGACGGGCGCTGGCGCCGTTTATTGGTCTCGATCCTATGATCCTGCGTCGATCGCGCGCGACAAGGGGATCAAATCGGTGTTGACGGAACAAGGTGTTAAGGCGAAGTCCTTTGCCGGACATTTGCTGTTTGAACCCTGGACTGTGGCGACCAAAACTGGCCAGCCGTTTCGCGTCTACACACCTATGTGGCGTGCCGTTCAAGGGCGGGATGTACCGGCGCCTGACGCCTCTTTGACAAAATTACGTGCACCTGCAAATTGGCCGTCATCTGAAGAACTGCAAATGTGGCAGTTGGAACGCGCAATGAACAGAGGCGCGTCGGTCGTGCGCGCCTATGTGCAACCCGGCGAGCAGGCTGCCCATGACCACCTAGAGGCGTTTTTGGACCGTGTGGCGCAATATTCCAAGCACCGCGATCGGCTGGATATGGACGGAACATCCAACCTGTCGGAGTATCTCTCGTTAGGCGAGATTGGCCCGCGTACAGTCTGGCATCGGGTTCAGCACGCTGCATTGATGGGCGTATCAGGCACTCAGGCCTTCCTGCGCCAGCTTGTTTGGCGCGAGTTTGCCTATCACCTGATGTACCACACGCCACAGTTGGTCACGGGCAACTGGAAGCCGGAATGGGACAGTTTTCCGTGGAACACGGATCCGAACCACCCCGAAGTTGTTGCCTGGACGCAGGCAAGAACCGGTGTCCCCGTGGTCGACGCAGGCTTGCGGCAAATGTATGTCACGGGTCGAATGCACAACCGAACCCGGATGATTGTGGCCAGTTACCTGACCAAGCATCTGATGACACACTGGAAAATCGGGATGCAGTGGTTCGATGACTGCCTGATCGATTGGGACCCGGCCTGCAACGCAATGGGATGGCAGTGGGTTGCGGGCTCTGGCCCGGATGCAGCACCGTTCTTTCGGATCTTCAACCCACAGACGCAGGCCGAGAAGTTCGACCCGGATGGAACTTACCTGAAGCGCTGGATCGCTGAGGGCGAGAAAAGCCCGAGCGAAACGGCCCTTTCTTACTTTGACGCTGTTCCACTGTCTTGGGATCTGCGCCCGGACGCTGATTACCCCGCACCGATTGTCGCGTTGGCCGAAGGACGAACCCGAGCGCTGAGCGCATATGAAAGCCGAAAATCCCACTAAGGAATTGAAAACTTGCCAGAAACAGAATCGCGGCCTAGCCTTACATCAATACCGCAGAGGGGAGAGCGGATGATCCTGACGACAACCGAAGGGCAGAAGGATTTGCCCAGATATTTCGCGCAAGTCTTCAAGATGCTGACCAATATGGAACATGGGCGTCTGGATATCACTTTGCCAGATGGCCGAACATTTCGCGCCGAAGGCACCAAGCCGGGGCCGGTTGCGCAGGTCGATGTTCACGACGGTGACGTCTTTGCGCGTTTGATCCGTGAAGGTGAGCTTGGCTTTTCCGACGCCTATCTGGACGGTCACTGGAGCACGCCCGATCTGCGATCCTTCATGGATGTGGTGCATTTGGGCTCTGAAACCGTATATGACGGGTTTACCGGGAAATTCCTGGTACAAGCTTATGAACGGCTAAGATTTTGGCTGCACCGCAACAACCGGGCGCAGGCCAAGAAAAACATCTCGTACCACTATGATCTGGGCAATGACTTCTACGGTCTGTGGCTGGATGATACGATGACCTATTCCAGTGCGATCTTTGAAACAGGGCAAGAAAGCCTGGAAAAGGCACAGACCGCGAAATATGCGAGCCTTGTGGATGAGATGGGCGCGAAGCCAGGCGATCACATACTGGAAATCGGCTGCGGCTGGGGCGGGTTTGCGGAATACGCTGCCAAGGAACGTGGCCTGCGCGTGACATGTTTGACGATCAGCCAAGAGCAGTTCAAGTATGCCAAGGAACGTATTGAAAAAGCAGGGTTATCGGATCTGGTCGAGTTCAAGTTGCAGGACTACCGCGACGAACAGGGCCAATATGACGGCATCGCTTCAATCGAGATGTTCGAGGCTGTCGGCCAGAAATATTGGCCCGTATACTTCGAAACGGTACGAGAGCGACTGAAACCGGGTGCGCAAGCGACATTGCAGATTATCACCGTGGGTGATCATCGCTGGGATTACTACAAGAACGGCGTTGATTTCATTCAAAAATACATCTTTCCGGGCGGAATGCTTCCGTCGCCTTCGATCTTGCGGCAGCAAATCGATTTGGCCGGCTTGCGTGTGGTGAAGTCGAAAGAGTTTGGCAAAAGCTATGACCTGACGCTGCGCCGCTGGTACGAGACGTTCAACGACAAATGGGATCAAATCGCTGAAATGGGCTTTGATGAGCGTTTTCGCCGCATGTGGAATTATTATTTGACCGCATGTGGCGCGGCCTTTGACACAAGCAATTGTGATGTGACACAGATCACCATAGCAAAACCAAGTTAATGAACGGACTGTCACATGCCTACAGCCTCGCGTCTTGTCGCCGCTCTTTGCCTTGTCGTGCTGGCTTTCATCGTTTCAGGGATGATCATCGATAATGGTGAAGAGGGTAAGGACTATGGGTACTTTACCTATGTGAACATGGCGCTTGGCGCGGCTTGTGGCTGGGCAATCATGGGTAAACGCGCCGGACGAGGTTGGACAGCGGGGATAAACAATGGCCTGACGGGCGTGGCGTCGTTGGTTTTCTGGGCTTTGTTCGTGCAGGGGTGTTACGAGATGTTCCGCCTCGCCATGCGCAACAGATATGGCGGTCCCTTCGAGGCGGTTCTGGCTATTTTCAAAATCGGGGTCGATTATGGCAAGCTGCTGATCACGCCTGAAATCCTGATTACCTTTGCGATCGGGGCGGTTGTTGCCGGTTTGGCCACCGAAAAGGCCCACCGTCAATGGCGCTGATGTGTTCTGCTACCTGAGAGATTGAATTTGTCTGATTTGTTTTTCTATGGAACGCTTCGGCATTTGCCGCTGCTCGAACGCGTTCTGGGTCGCCCGTTGCAAGACATTTCGGTTCAATCGGCTGTTTTGCCCGATCATGCTGTTGACGCAGTGAAGGGGCAGGATTTCCCGATGATCCTGCCGTCACCTGGCAACAGCGCTCAAGGCGTTTTTGTGCGCGACCTTTCGTCCGAAGATCTGGCGCGGTTGGCCTTTTATGAAGGCGCGTTTGATTATGACCTGACGCCTTTGACAGTCGTTCTGCAAGACGGGACCAAGCAGGAAGCGCAGGTCTTTTTTCCCGCGCCGGGCAGTTGGGAGCCAGACGGGTCCTGGTCTTTGCAACGGTGGGCGGACCGGTTGGGTGAGATCACGGCGCTGGCCGCGGAAGAAGAGATGGCATATTTCGGACGGCTGGAGCCTCAGGACATGGCTGGAAGTATTCGTGCGATCCAAACACGGGCCTGGGCCAAGATTCTTGCGGGCAAACGGCGCAAAGGCGACCCAAGAGATGCGGGCAAGGATGTCATCGTGCATCGCCACCATCGCGCCTATGTGAACTATTTCGGTATGGAGGAAGTGGACCTTCAGCACCGCCGGCATGATGGAACCATGGGGCCTGTGTTGCACAGGGGCAGCCTGATGCAAGGTAGTGCGGTGTCCGTTCTGCCTTACGATCCGGTGCGCGACACTGTGCTTGTTGTCGAACAATTCAGGCCACCGGCCTTTTTGATCAACGACCCCGAACCCTGGCTGTGGGAGGCCGTCGCAGGGATGATAGACCCCGGAGAAGAGCCGGAACAAGCAGCCCATCGTGAGGCGATGGAGGAAGCCGGTGTAACGTTTGACCGGCTTGAATACGCAGGCGGGGCATATTCCTCGAGCGGGTCTTCCACTGGGTTCATGTATCTGTATGTCGGTTTGGGTGATTTGACCCATACCACCACAACTGGTGGCCTTGATACCGAAGGCGAAGATATTCGCAGTCAGATCCTGCCCTTTGATAAGTTCATAGACATGACGGATCGTCATGTTTTCAAAGACGTACAACTTGTGGCTCTGGCCTATTGGCTGGCGCGCCACCGGGACAGGTTGCGGGCATGACTATCACGCTTGTGGTCGCGGCGGCGCGGCTGTAAATCTTCTCTGATACCAAACGACAAGAGGGCGCCATGCGCATTGCACGAGACCTTGCCGACGCAGTCGGGAAAACACCACTGATCCGGTTGAAGCGCATCAGTGAAGAAACCGGTTGTGAGATCCTGGGAAAGGCCGAGTTCATGAATCCCGGCCAGTCCGTCAAGGACCGTGCGGCGCTGTATATCATCCGTGATGCGGTGGCCCGAGGTGAGTTGAAGCCCGGTGGCACGATTGTCGAGGGAACGGCGGGCAACACCGGGATTGGGCTGGCTCTGGTTGGCGCGTCCATGGGTTTCAAGACGGTGATTGTAATCCCGGAAACCCAGTCGGAAGAGAAGAAAGACATGCTGCGCTTGGCAGGCGCGCAGTTGGTTCAGGTTCCGGCCGCGCCTTATCGCAACCCCAATAACTTCGTGCACTATTCGCGTCGTCTGGCCGAGCAACTGGCAAAGACCGAACCCAATGGCGCGATTTGGGCAAACCAGTTCGACAATGTTGCCAACCGTCAGGCGCATGTGGAAACAACCGGCCCTGAAATCTGGGAGCAAACCGACGGTAAGGTCGATGGTTTTGTCTGCGCCGTAGGCTCTGGCGGAACTCTGGCCGGCGTGGCCGATGCATTGCAGCCCAAAGGTGTGAAAATCGGCTTGGTCGATCCGATGGGGGCCGGGCTTTATTCATACTACACCACTGGTGAAATCGCGATGGAAGGCAGCTCGATTGCCGAAGGCATCGGTCAGGTGCGCATCACCAAGAACCTTGAGGGCTTCAAGCCCGACTTCTCGTACCAGATGACGGATAATGAGGCGTTGCCGCTGATCTTCGATCTGCTGCGCGAGGAAGGTCTGGTCATGGGCGGCTCGACCGCGATCAACATGGCCGGAGCAGTGCGTCTGGCGAAAGATCTTGGGCCGGGCCACACCATCGTTACCATTCTGTGTGACTATGGCACTCGCTATCAGTCCAAACTGTTCAACCCGGAATTCCTGCGTGAGAAGGAACTGCCAGTACCGGATTGGATGACTGAGGCCCCAAGAAGCATTCCGGGCGTGTTCGAGGACGTATGATGCTGACGCAGGTCCGCCTGTTTCTTACCCTTGTTTTTCTGTGCCTTGTTGGGTTCGCTGGCGGCGCGGATGCGCAGCTGAGCAACCGGCAGAGCGAGTATTACCAGGGATGGCTGAAAACGGCGGACCGTGCAGAAGATGTGATCGAGGCGAACCGCGCCTCGAACGCAGCTTTGGAAAATCTACGTTCAGAAATAAGCACTTACCGAGAGGATTTTAATAAGGCTCGGACTGCGAATACGGACCGTATTCAAACTCTGGAAGGTCAGATTAATGCACTGGGTCCCAAGCCGGAAGGCGACGCGACTGAACCAGAAGACATTGCCATGTTGCGGGCGCACCTGGAAAAACAGCTGAACAGTTTGCGCGTGCCGCGGATCATATCCGAAGAGGCATATAGCCGTGCCAATGGATTGATCAGCGAAATTGATCGCATCATTCGAGATCGTCAAAAGAAAGAACTGCTTGAGCGGAGCCCTTCGCCGGTTAACCCTGTCTACTGGGGCCCGGCCTGGGTGGACCTGACCGAAGCGGCGCGATCTCTGTACAATGAAACGGTCAAAAATCTGAGCACGGATGTTGTCCGTGAACGGATCCGAGAGCGGGGCTTGGGTATAGCCTTGTTGCTTGTCGCATCTGTGATCCTTCTGACGTTTGGGCGGGCATGGTCAGAAAGGGCAGGCGAGTATCTTCGTACACTTGGCGGATCGGGAACCGGTGTCTGGACATTTGTTGTTTCGCTATTCCGCATTGTTCTGCCGTGGCTGGGCGTATGGGCAGCCGTAAAGGCGATCACATTGACCGGTGTGCTGGGCTTGCGCGGTACCTTTCTGGTGGAAAACGTGCCCTATTGGGCAGCGCTCATCTTCTTCTATGACTGGATCGGACGTCAGATTTATCTGATGGGGGCTGCACAGGGATTCAAGCGGCTGTCTGCGAACAAGATCAGAGAGTTGCGCCTCTACCTTGATCTGCTGGCAGTCATGCTGATCCTGCACGAGATGGCCATCCTGTTCGAGCAGATCGAAAACATCGCGGACGCGACCCGCGCTGTGGTCAGTTTCCCGGTTGTCGTGTTCACCGCCTTGCTGCTGTTGCGTGTCCGTCACATCCGGGTGAACGAAATCCAAAAGGATGAACCAGACCCGAATGCAACCACACGCGGCGCCGGTTTCAGCCAGTTGGTTGAACTGTTGCGGCGCGGTTTGTTTTTGCTTGGCATCGCGACGCCGGTTCTGGCCATCTTAGGATATACCAACGCGGCCGAGGCGATTGTCTTCCCGGCAGTCAAGACCCTGATCCTGATCGCTGCTCTGGTTATCATCCAAAGATTTTTGTCCGGGGTTTACGGTTGGATCACAGGGCAGGGGGACGCTGCTCGGGATTCATTGTTTTCGGTGCTGCTGGGTTTCGCTCTGGCGGTTGTGGCCCTGCCGATTCTGGCAATTTACTGGGGTGCGCGAGAGACGGATTTGCTGGAGGTCTGGACCCAGATTCTGCTGGGATTCAATATCGGTGGCGTCACGATTTCGCCCACCAATTTCCTGACATTCGTTGCCGTATTCGCCATCGGATACACGATAACGCGTCTGTTGCAGAGCGGTCTGCGCAATTCGCTTCTTCCCAAGACCAAAATCGATCCCGGTGGTCAGAACGCGATCGTGGCCGGGTCGGGCTATGTCGGGATTACGATCGCCGCGTTGATCGCGATTATGGTGGCCGGGTTTGACCTGTCTTCGCTGGCCATCGTCGCGGGCGCCTTGTCCGTCGGGATCGGCTTTGGTCTGCAAACCATTGTTTCGAACTTTGTCTCAGGCATTATCCTTCTGGTCGAGCGCCCGATCTCGAAAGGCGATTGGATCGATGTGAACGGAATGATGGGTTATGTCCGCGATATTTCGGTCCGGTCGACTACGATTGAAACCTTTGATCGGACGGATGTGATCGTTCCAAATTCGGATCTGATCAGCGGCGTGGTGACGAACTATACCCGAGGCAACACAATAGGGCGTGTCATCGTGCCCGTTGGTGTCGCCTATGGCACCGATACGCGGCAGGTTGAAACCATTCTTGGCGAGATCGCCAACAACCATCCGATGGTTTTGGCAAACCCGGCGCCCAGCGTAGTGTTTCAGGGTTTTGGCGCGGATTCCCTGGATTTCGAGATCCGTGCAATCCTGCGTGACGTGAACTGGGTGCTGTCGGTGAAATCCGACATGAACCATGAGATCAACCGCAGATTCTCGGAAGCAGGGATCGAGATTCCTTTTGCTCAGCGCGACATCTGGTTGCGCAATCCCGAAGCTTTGCAGGCGGATGTCAAAGGTCAGAAAGACCCCGCCAAACCCGTGGAAAGCAAGCCCGAGGCTCCGTCACAAAAGCCCGCTGACCTGACAGTGGCTGATTTGGATCCCGACG
This sequence comes from Ruegeria sp. BHSB064, assembly GCF_059613205.1. Taxonomy (NCBI): domain Bacteria; kingdom Pseudomonadati; phylum Pseudomonadota; class Alphaproteobacteria; order Rhodobacterales; family Roseobacteraceae; genus Ruegeria; species Ruegeria sp. BHSB064. The sequence goes on along the minus strand of NZ_JBXWSB010000021.1, from coordinate 28,869 downwards.
CGGGTGACGAGGTTTAACGGCGTTACCCAACGTCCTTGAACGGGCCTGAAATGGCCTGCTGAGAGCCGCACAGGGGCAGGGCAACTTATTTGGGTCATTCCCGATTTTTCGCGGCATTGGGGCCTTGCAAATCTGACGACATTGGTTCACATATCGCCGGCACGGAGAGGTGGCCGAGTGGTCGAAGGCGCACGCCTGGAAAGTGTGTAGGCGGGAAACCGTCTCCAGGGTTCGAATCCCTGTCTCTCCGCCACAATCCTCCTGAAACTGATGGTTGTTGGCGCACAGTTTCCAGCCGAGTTGATTCACCAACTGTCTCCATCGCAAGTCTCACGAAGAATGGATGGGTAGTAGAGGCGTTTGCAACCAAGCGGGTGTGTTGGCTTCATCCATTGGTTTAACTGATTTGAGTTATACGGGCGCAAGGGCCTGCTGCGGTTTTCAATTGGGTTGCCTGAAAACTCTTTGCCGGACGGAGTACGCTGATCATAAACATTAACAAAAATATCAATTTGATATAGAGTTGTGGTGTTATTGATCAGTAACGCGCGGGTAATCGTGTGACACAGACACTTTATGAAAAGTATGGCGGCTTCAAAACAATCAGCCGCGTTGTGATGACGTTTTACGAGATGGCGTTGGACTCTGACGACATCGGCCATTACTTCGAAGATATCGATATGCCCCGACTGATTGATCATCAGACGAAATTTGTGTCCTCGTTGATCGGAGGTCCTGCATCATTCAATGACGACAGAATTGAGGCTGTGCATCGGCATCTGAACATCTCGCACGATGAGTTTGACGTTATGGCTGAATTGTTCGGCGATGCACTGAGCGCTCATGGTATGTCGGATGGTGATATCCAAACAGCGCTGGCCGCAATTGAGGGCAAACGATCCATCATCGTCGTCCGGACTGCGGCATGAGCATACTGGCGATCAATGAGCAACTGTTGCGCGCCATTGGTGTTGGTGTCGCCGTGGTACGTGCCTCGGATCTGGAGTTTGTCTTTCACAACGGACCTTTCGCAGAATGGTTTGGGGCACCGGAAGAAGGCAACACGCTTAGAGACATTCTGCCTGATCTCGACCCCAAAGAACTGGAGGATGTCAAACAGTCTGGCCTCAGGTATTCCGTCGAGCTTCAGATCAAACCCAAACGCCGGACACTTATTTTTGCCGTGGCGGTGTCGCTGGCCAATGGGCTGTCAGAGCAGGTGTTGATTGTGGAATGTCAGAACATCACCCGCATTCGCGAATTGGAAAGTATGATCGACAGCTATTCCACTATGGTCGAGCGCAACACCCGAGAACTTGAGCGCGAAAAGGAGAGGGTTGAGCGCCTGTTGCTGAACCTGATGCCACGCGCGGTCTATGAAGAGTTCAAGACCTTCGGGGTCGTGACGCCTCAGCTGTATCAGCAGGTTTCGGTTGTGATGCTGGATTTTGTCGGCTTCACGGATTTTGCAGCCAAAACCGACCCAACCGTAACCCTGAGCGAGTTGAACGATATTTTCACCGCTTTTGACCGAATTGTGGAACAGTTTGGGTGTGAGCGGATCAAGACAATAGGTGACGCATATCTGGCGGTGTCCGGTATGCCTGACCCAACCCCTGATCACGCCACGGCTGTTGCGCATTGTGCCGTGCGATTCCTGCGATATCTGGAACGCAGGAACGAAAGCCATCCGCACAAATGGCAGGCGCGTATCGGTTTGGGAATGGGGGCAGCGGTTGGCTCGGTCGTCGGTATTCAAAAATATGTCTACGACGTGTTCGGCCCGGCTGTGAACATTGCCGCCCGGTTGCAGGTGTTTGCCAACCCGATGAACATTGTGGCGCCGGAAGAAATGAAATTTGCCCTGATTGACGAGTTTCAGGTCTCGGACCTTGGAACCGTCGACATCAAGGGAATGGGCGAGATGGACTTGATCAATGTGACCTCGGGCCTGAGTATGCCACAAGGCAGTCGGTTGCTCTGACCCGTTTCAGTCGTCTTGTGGAATAAGGCCCAAACCGCGCAGGTAAATGCCAATACCACTTTCCAATAAGTCCTCTGGTGGAAAAGGCGAGGTTGCGCCGGTGTTGCGGGCAAAAAGCTCAACAACACCATGGCTCATCGCCCAGATATGGGCACTGAACATCGATGCAGGCGGGCGCTTTTCTGGCGGAATGTGTTGGGACAGGTCCGCTGCCGCTTTTTCCAGAACCGACTTGGCGCGGTTGGCGGCCAAGGAAAGCTCGGTCGTGCGGTTCAGAGAGATTCCACTTTCGAACATCGCGATATAATGACCGGGGTTCTTGCGGGCAAAGGCCAAATAAGCCCGTCCGGTTGCCTCGAACGCTGCCAGCGCTGATGGCTGCCCTTTGTCATAGGCATATTGCATCAGGTCTGCGAACATCTCGAACCCTTGCCGTGCGGCCTCGGCAATCAGATCCTCTCGCCCCTGAAAATGGCGATAGACGGCGGCAGGCGTCACTCCGGCGGTTTTTGCGGCTTCGGACAGGGTAAAACCAGTTGGCCCTTTTTCTTCGATCAGGGACAACGCAGCTTCGACCAAAGCCTGTTTCAGGTTTCCGTGGTGATACCCGCGTTTCGTCATTCCGGCCTCAGCTGTCTTGATGCAGTGTTTGAAAACAACGAGATAGAGCAAACACGCAGAACCGTCCAACCCTGTTCGCCAAAACAATTCGGTGGGGTGCCGGGTTACGCATCCCAGACATCCGGGCCACCGCAAATCTGCGGATCAATCTTGCCGATACTCTTTTTGTCCTTCTCGTCATAGTCCAGCGCGTGCAGGACTGTACGGATTGCTGCAAGACGCGCCCGTTTCTTGTCGTCTGAACGCACGATCGTCCAGGGGCAGGCGTCGGTGTGCGATCTGGTCAGTGTTTCTGAGATCGATTCTGTATACTCATCCCATTTATTCAGACCCGCCACATCAATCGGGCTAAGCTTCCACTGTTTGAGCGGATCCGTCTCGCGCGCCAAAAAGCGGTTCAACTGCTCGGCACGCCCGACATTGAGCCAGAATTTAAAGAGATGGATCCCGTCATTCACCAAACCCATTTCCAATGGCAGGACCTGACGGAAGAACCTCTCACGCTCTTCCTGTGTGCAAAAGCCGAAAACATTCTCGACGACACCCCGGTTGTACCAGCTCCGGTCAAAGAAAACGATTTCGCCCGCGGCGGGCAGATGGGCGATATAACGTTGAAAATACCATTGGCTACGTTCCGCGTCCGAAGGTTTTGCAAGCGCCACATTGCGCGCGCCGCGCGGATTCAGGTTTTCGCGGAACCGCTTGATGGTGCCGCCTTTACCAGCGGCGTCGCGCCCTTCAAAGATGATCGCCACCCGATGGCCTGTTTCCTTCACCCAAGACTGCATTTTGACCAACTCGATCTGGAGAAGCTCCATCTGAGCGTCATAGTCTTTGGTCTTCATCTTCTCGCGATACGGGTATGTGGCGTTTAGGATATCGCCTTTGCCCGATTTCTTGATCTCTTCCCGCACCGCCTTGGGAGCATCTTTTTGATAATACCTTTCGATAGAACCTTTTTCGGACCGGGCCATATGTCACCTCGCGATAAAATCCATATCTTACTATGGATTAGAGCCCGGATTAACGCAAACCCGCACGCTGGGCCGCGCGATCTATGGCGGCGGCGACCTCGGGGGCGGCGACCACTTGTGGCATATGGCCGATGCCGGGCAAGTCGATGAGCTCGGCCCCCGGGATTTGGTCGATCAGGCGTTCGGAATGCCATTCAAGACCAACGGTGTCGTCGGCGGTGCCGTGAATAATCTCTGTCGGCACGGAAATCTCGCCATATCTGGGCTGCAAACGGGTAATCTCGTCCAGCAAATTGGCGCGTTGCTTGGCATTTGCGTGCATTGAGCCCTGTCGGATCGTGAGGCCGGGGCCGAAATGCTCCGCATAACCCTCGGGCGCGATCTGTGGCGCAAATACTTTGTCCAGTGCTTGCGTCACATACCAGTCGGGCACGAAAGAGCTGACCAGTGGCAGGACCAGCGCGTTGCCTGCGGCGGTTGATGCCAGCCTGTTAAACCCATCCAAAGGTGTTTCCCACGGGATGGCAGCAGGCGCGATCAGAACCAGGGCCGAGATGTTGTCTGGCCGCGTCACCGCCCACGCAAGCGAGACCGATCCGCCGTAGCTTTGGCCTGCAACGATGGGTTTTTCCGCCCCCAGCTGAGCGGCAGCCCGTTGCAGGATATCTGCCTGCTCGATGATGGTTTCGCCCTCTGGGTTAAAGCTTTCTGAATACCCCAAGCCGGGACGGTCGAACACGATAACCCGAAAGTTCTGTGCCAGAATAGGGGCCAGCGCGAAAGTCATGTCACGCGTGTTCCCGCTTGAACCATGGATCAGAACAACATCCGGACCTTCGCCCATCACAACGGCATGTACGGCGATACCATCAACATCAAGAATCTGACCTTCGGGGGGAAAGGCCGCTTCTGCCATCGCCTCATTCCTGGCGCTGCGCCAAGCGGTCAGCACGGCAAGGCCAAGTATGATGAGGCCAAGGGCTATGAAGGCTTTACTGGCCAATTTTGTTCATATCGAATGGTGTGGACTGGTAAATCTCGTTTATCCAGTTGCCGTAAAGCAGGTGCGCGTGGCTGCGCCATCGGTTCTGAGGCGTTTGTGACGGATCATCATCCGGGTAATAATTGATCGGCACGTTGATTGGCGTGCCATTGGCAACGTCCCGGTCATATTCCTGCTTGAGCGTGTCGCTGTCATATTCGAAATGGTTGAATATATAGAGCGCGCGGTGGTCCGGATCTTCGACGAGGCAAGGCCCGACATCGTCACTGCCTAGAAGAGTATTCAAGCCAGGGGCGCTGTCGATTTCGGCCTGCTTCATCTCGGTCCAGCGGCTGACGGGGATCACGCAATCGTCTGAAAATCCACGTAAAAACGGCGAAGCCGGGTTCAGGTTCCGATGGCGGAAACAGCCGAATGCTTTGGAATCCAGCATGTGTTTTCGCACGCCGTGGAAATGGTTGATCATTGCCATCCCGCCCCAACAGACACCAAAGGTTGAGTGAACATTCGTTTGGGTCCACTCGAAGACCTCGCTGATCTCGTCCCAATAGGTGACGTCACCAAACTCCAGATGCTCGATTGGTGCGCCCGTGATAATCAGGCCGTCGAATTTCTCGTCCTTGACCTCCTGGAAAGGGTGGTAGAACTCGGTCATGTGCTCGGCCGCAGTGTTCTTGGTGCGGTGTTCCGTCATGCGGATCAGGGACAGGTCGATCTGCAATGGGGTCGCACCAATCAGGCGGGCGAACTGGTTTTCCGTCTGGATTTTCTTGGGCATCAGATTCAGCAATCCAATGCGCAGGGGGCGGATATCCTGACGCATCGCCTGATCTTCGTCCATGACCATGACGCCCTCTTTGGTCAGGACGTCAAAAGCAGGAAGATCAGATGGGATTTTGATAGGCATGTGTCAGGCTTCGAAGAGAGTAAGGAAAACTGCTAGTTAGGCGTTCTTGCGTTTGGTCTCAAGGGTGCGTTCGATCAACTCATCGAAATCACCGGCATCGCGGATCTTGCCGATGTCATCTGCTGCAATTGTCAAGCCCCAGTTTTCGGCCATCGCCTCATAGCGGGGCTGCCGGTGTGCCAAAGCCTGCGCGTATGTCCAGCGGACGAAATCGTCAGGGTCCACATCAGATTCGGCACACCCTTTTTGATCCAGATACTCCGCCCATGTGCGGGTCAGGAATTCTGCCTGATAAGACATTGGTTTTGGCGCTTTATCGAACCTGCGCACCAATTCGGCCGTATGACCGTCATCCCCCTGCAACCAGATCATCAGGGTCTGGCGTGACAGTTCCGACAGGATCTGATCTTTGGGATCCTCGGGGTCGACCCACTCGCAGATCGAACCGCCCGTGTCACAGATGAAGTTCGGGTACTGATACAACCGCTCGGCGCGGTCGATGAAATACTCAGTGTCCAGAAGGGCGTGGATCTCGGCCAGGCGAAACTGTTCCTGCCGGCGGCGGTACTCTGGCATTTCTAACCCGCCAAGCGCCGGGTTGCCCGGTTTGCCCAGATAGGCGGCAACCGGTGTCAGGTTTTCGAACGAGATGTTCGAGCCGATATAGATCGAGTCCGACAAGAGCAGGTCGCGCAGGAACGGAACCTTCATGGCTTCTGCCTTGGCATTGTCGGTGATGTATTCACCCATGTAACGCGTGCCGATCCGGTAATCGATCGAGTAGTGGAACCAGTTCCCGGAATCCCTGAGGATGTTCGAGACATACGTCTTGCCCAGGCCGGACATGCCAAAGAACAACACTTTCTTACGGCGTGCGGCGCGCCAGTCTTCGGCTGAGGAGTAAATCATTGTGCGCTGTCCCTTTTTGCCTTTGCTAAATCGGGCAACGGGCGGCGTCAATCATGACGGCCAGAGCGATTGAGAACCAAAAGACCTGCGGCAAGAACAGCAAAGCCAAAATAGGCATTGGGCGACAGCGCTTCGCCCCGCAGGAACGCCCCTAGTACGATGGCGACAGGCGGAATCACCAGCGTCACCAACATCAGGTTGCCGCTGCCAGCCATGGCCAGAACACGGTAGTATAAAAGGTACGCGCCCGCGGTTGCGACAATTGCGTAATAGCCAATGGCCGCCCAGGTGATTGCTGGCAGCGCAAGACTAGGCAAACCATCTGTCAAAAGGGTCAGGGGCAGCACCAAGATGGTCGATCCGGTCAACATGCCTGCTGCGGCAACGATGGGGGGAAGGTCGGACAGCGCATATCGGGCCCATGCGGCCGCGAACGCGTATGACACCGTCCCGGCCAGAACAGCAAGCTGGGCCGTGCTTTGCAGGCTGAACCCTGTGAAGTTTTGCACGCCGATGGCGATCGTGACGCCAACGAAGCCCAGACACACGCCAATCAGTCGGGATCTTGTCAGCCGCTCATCGCGAAAAAACAAAGCAGCAGCCAGCACCCCAAACACTGCGGTCGAAGCGTTCAGGATCGCGGTCAGGCCGGTGTCTATGTAAAGCTGCCCCCAGGCCATCAGGCTGAACGGGATCACGTTGTTGAGCAGCCCCATGACCAGAAACGCTCCCCAAACCTTTGGTGCGCGCGGTAGTTCATGCCCCTGAACCCAGACCACCAGCCAAAGCGCCAGCATGGCCCAGAAGGTGCGATGAAGTACGGATGTCATAACTGGAATGGTGTCCAGCGCAATTCTTATCGAGACAAAGGATGCGCCCCAGATAAGGCCAAGCAACAAAAGCTCGGTCCAGGCGCGGGGCGAAAGGTGTTTTTGTGCGTTCATGACTTCACTGTCACATTCGGAAACTGAAACTGCGACCCGGTTCTTGCGAAAAAGCCCCGCTGAAACAGCGGGGCTTTCACATGTTCTAAGATGGTGGCGATCAGTTCAGAGCGTATGTGATCTGGAACCCCACACTCCAGGCGCTGTTGCCTGTGAATGTTGCGCGCGCTCCGGGGCCTGCGCCGTCTGCAGTTGCGTCGCCGATATCAGTGTAGCGCACACCGCCCGAGATTTTGGCTTTTTCAAGTGAGTATGTGCCACCGAGACCAATACTCCAGAACCCATCTGTCGGGCCGAGGTTTGATACAGGAGTACCTTGTGAAGATTCGTAGCCCAGGGTCACAGCGCCAGAAAACTCTTCCGAGAACTGATAGCCCAAACCCAGCGAATAGGTGAATGTGGCTTCGTCATAGTCAACCAGGTTGCTGGTCGGCGGATAGTTTGGCGGGTTGTAAACCAGCTGCGGCCAGTCAACCCAACGGACAGATCCGAACAGAAGGGTTTTCGGAGCAACACCGGTCTGGAAATCCAGGTTGATGGATTGAGGTGTTTCAATCTCGCTGTTGGTGTTGAACGTCGCAACCGTTCCCGGCGGAATTGGGGGGAATGGCGGCGGGTTCAAAGATTCGGTCTGCGAAAGATCGTGGCTGATCTTCGAGTTGTAGGTCAGTGCTACGCGGGCCGCGATCTCGGGCTTTTCCCAGGCGACACCAACGACGTAGCCGAATGCTGTGTCGGCGCTCGTGTCTACGTTATAGCCCGCAGCAAGCGGTACGGTGACCGATGCCTTCACACGCTGGGCGCGAATGCCGCCGATTGCGCTGAAGCCACCATCGAACTTGTAGCGCAGCAATGCTGTGATGGCATCCGTGTCTGCCGTTGCCCTCAGTACGTCTGTCCGACCAAACGGAACAGGGTTGATCGAAAGAGGATAGTTGCTTGCATACTCAATATCAGCGCCAAACGGCTGATCATACATGATCGCGAAATCAAGCTTTTCGGTCAGGGCGGCTTTGTAGCCCAGGTGTGGCGTGAAGAAGTCATTCGCCACCTCGCCAGAGTCCTGAGGCTGGCCAATGTTTGGACCCGCCAATGCGGGCATTGTACCGGTCACACTCGGATCAGTGTAGCCAAGCCGGAACTGAACCACCGAGCCTTCTTCGAAAATCAAATTGATCCCCTGACCGCTTCGATCAAGGCCACCTGCATGGGCTGTTACAGCCCCAACACACAGCGCGCAGGTTGTGAGTAATGTTCTTTTCATTCTGTCCTCCCTCTGGGTCTCCTGCGGGTTTTAATGGCGATAACCGTGAGTGTAACAATCGCCTGCCCGTTGTATTCCGCACGATACTTTCTTTTTGGTTACTTTAAGGTCAACTGGTGACGGAGCGTTACTTGGTGCGACTCATGTTTGGAGTTGTTGCCAAATTGCTACGATTTTCGGACCAGATGTTTAGGAAGATGCCAGAGAAGATGACCCCGGCGCCGATCAGAACCCAATGGTCGATGGGTTCGTGATACAGGATCATCCCAACCACTGCGATCGTCGGAAGACGAGCAAAGTCGAAAGGGATCACGACGGTGGCCGGGGCAATGGCCAGGGCGTTGGTGATACAGAAATGTGCCAGCAATCCGGCCAGCCCAACAAGAACGAGATACGGAGCAGTGTCTGCGTTCGGCAGTGAAATCTGACCATCGAACCCAGCCGCTGCGGCACCCAGTACAGCCTGCATTGTCGTCAGCCAGAAGACGATGCATCCAATACTTGCAAACCGGGTGAGTTTCTTGGTGGTAATCGTTGTAAACGCGAAGAAAACAGCAGACAGCGCAGCGGTAACAAGACCCGGGCTCAGCGGGGCAGAACCGGGGCGAGTGACAATTAGAACTCCTGCAAAACCGATAAGCGCTGCGACTATCTTGAGAGGGGTCAGACGTTCTTTCAGGAACAGAGGGGATAACAGTATGACCCAGAGCGGCTGCGTAAATTCAAGAGCAAAGACTTGCGCCAATGGTGCGACCGCAACAGCGTAGAACCACAGGTTCTGTCCTGTGAAATGCAGTGTGTTTCTTATTGCATGCAGCCCCAGGCGATCTGTCGAAACCTGCGCCCAGTTCCGCGTGATCGTCAGTACGAAAGCCACAACTAGAAACCCGACGATGCTGCGATACATCATGATCTCGAACGTGTCGTGAGTGAGGCTTAACTCTCGTCCGGCAACAGCCATGGATGAAAACGAGGCGATGGCACCCGTCATCCATAGGGCAGCCTTAAAGACATGACTTTGCCCGTGGCTCATTATGATGCACCCAGTTTTGGTCGCGAGGCTAAACAAGCGTTGGAGTGCAAAGCCAGGCAATAGAAAAGACGGTCAAATTTGTTTCGCCATTCAAACGCCGAAGAATGAATGGATGCAAGAATGTATCAGTGAATTTTTGCGGAAACGGCTTGAACGCACACATCACTCTGCGCGTTCAATCACCTATTATTCCCACTCAATCGTGCCCGGCGGTTTCGAGGTGATATCGTAGGTGCAGCGGTTGATGCCCTTGACCTCGTTGATGATCCGCGTCGCGGTTTCACCCAGGAACTCGTGGCTGAAGGGGTAATAATCCGCAGTCATGCCATCAACCGAAGTGACTGCCCGCAGCGCACAGGCATAGTCATATGTACGGCCATCGCCCATGACGCCCACGGTGCGCACCGGCAAGATGGCGACAAACGCCTGCCAGATTTCGTCATACAAGCCGTGCTTGCGAATCTGATCGATATAGATGGCATCGGCTTCGCGCAGGATCTCCAGCTTTTCGCGGGTGATTTCGCCGGGGCAACGAATGGCCAGGCCCGGTCCGGGGAAGGGGTGGCGACCGATAAAGCTCTGTGGCAGGCCAAGTTCTCGGCCCAGTGCACGAACCTCGTCCTTGAACAGTTCGCGAAGCGGTTCGACCAGTTTCAAACCCATCTTTTCCGGCAGGCCACCCACATTGTGGTGCGACTTGATCGTCACGGACGGACCGCCCGAGAACGAGACTGACTCGATCACGTCAGGATAAAGCGTGCCCTGAGCCAGGAACTCGGCCCCTTCGATGGTGTCGGCATGTTTCTGGAACACGTCGATGAACAGCTTGCCGATGATCTTGCGCTTGGTTTCCGGATCGCTCTGACCTTCGAGCTCGCCCAAGAACAGCTCGGATTCGTCCGCATGGATCAACTGAATGTTGTAATTGTCGCGGAACATACCCACGACCTCTTCGGCTTCGTTCTTTCGCAGAAGACCGTGATCGACAAAGACACAGGTCAACTGATCTCCGATGGCTTCGTGAATCAGAATCGCAGCAACCGAGCTATCGACACCGCCGGACAAACCACAGATGACCTTTTTGTCGCCGACCTGCTCGCGAATCTTGCGGATCATTTCTTCGCGATAGGCCCCCATGGTCCAGTCGCCCTTGAATCCGGCCAGCTTGACAAAGTTTTCGTACAGCTTTGCACCTTTGGGTGTGTGATGCACCTCGGGGTGAAATTGCACTGCATAGAAGTGGCGCGCAGGGTCCGCCGTGATGGCAAAAGGCGCGTTAGGCGAGGTGCCAAAGACCTCAAAGCCGGGCGCGATTTCACTGACGTGGTCGCCGTGGCTCATCCAGACCTGCTCATCCCCATCGGTGAACCAGCCGTCCAGAATATCCAACGTGTTTTCAGGGGTAACAAAAGCCCGTCCGAACTCGGCTGTGCCGTGACCAGTTTCAACCTTGCCGCCCAATTGATGCATCATCACCTGTTGGCCATAGCAGATGCCAAGAATTGGAACGCCGTATTCGAAAATCTCTTGCGGAGCACGGGGCGAACCCTCACGCGTTACGCTGTCAGGGCCACCTGAAAAAATCACGGCGCGGGGGGACATTTCCCGTACAAAATCCATCGTGACATTCTGGTAAGGGTGGATTTCACAATAAACATTCAGCTCACGCAGGCGGCGGGCAATAAGCTGCGTTACCTGGCTGCCGAAGTCGATGATCAGAAGGCGGTCGTGGGATGTCTGGGTCATGCCTGCGCCTTAGGGCAAGCCCGGTCATTTCGCAAGAGCGACGTCCAATTCCATTGGATTTTCAGGCCACGAGAAAAAGTCAATTGTAAAAGTTTTGTAACAAAAATATGACAATTCGAAAGGATCCAAGTCTGGATTCGTCTGGATAAGGATCATGGATTGCCGATTTCTATAGAAATAGCTGCGCTGAATCTGGCGCTTGCGTTGTTTTGCGGAGCGCTGATCGGGTCCGAACGGCAAGTTCGGCAGAGAATGGCCGGATTGCGGACAAATGCGCTCGTCGCTCTGAGTGCTGCGGCTTTTGTTGTGTTTTCTGCTCTTTATCCGGACGAGGTCAGCCCGACCCGCGTGGCAGCGCAGGTCGTTTCGGGTATTGGCTTTTTAGGAGCCGGAATCATTTTCCGCCACGGATTCACAATCCACGGGCTGAACACGGCAGCAACCTTGTGGTGTTCAGCCGCTGTTGGAATGATGGCGGGGACGGGGGCGTGGCTGTTCGCTTTGATGATGACGGGCTTTGTCATTTTCGTGAACCTGGGTCTTAGGCCCCTTGTGAAATGGCTTAAACGGACGACGCGGGCCGGGGTTCCGCTGACGCAGGAATTCAAGATTCTGCTGCAATGTAAGGAAGAGACGCAGGCCGATGCGCGTGTCGCGGTTCTCAAGGCGCTGGCCCAAAATGACATTCGTATCGTTGGGTTCGAGAAAGGCGACAGTGCGGACGGTTCGCAGACCATAGCGGTTCTTGTTTCGATGGAGGATCACCCGGAAGAGCTTCAGCACAAGGTGGTTGCCCCGCTTATGCTCGAGCCGAGTATCGAAAGCATTGAGTGGGATAGCGTTTCTGAGGCTTGATTAACTAATAGATGGTGTTTGCTACGTGGCAGGGTGCCAATGTCGCTTTTCCCCCCAGAGCGCCGCAATCCCGATGCCCGCGTTCTGGTAAACCTGTATCACAAGCTCCAATCTAACCAACCAAACGGGATTTTCTCATGGCAGAGGCAAACACCCGGCGCAGGGCAAGAGGTGGCGGTGGCGCCGCCCGCCGTGCCGAACGTACCGCAGTCCGTATCGAGACCGCGAAGTACATTGAACGGAACATTCCGAATTTCGAGATCCTCAATGAAGAGGCGCTTGAAATCATCGAGAACAACGCGGAAACCGTGTTGGAAGAAATCGGCGTCAACTTCGTCGACAATCCAGCTGCTTTGGAGCGCTGGCGTGATGCTGGTGCAGATATCGACGGTGAGCGTGTTCGCATCCCACGTGGACTTGCGCGCGAGTTGATCAAAACCGCCCCCAGCGAGTTCACGCAGCACGCCCGCAACCCCGAGAAATCGGTGGTCATCGGTGGCCGCAACATGGTTCTGGCACCTGTCTATGGCCCTCCTTTTGTGCGTGATGCGCAAGGCGGCCGTCGCTATGCGACCATGGACGATTTCAACAAGTTCGTGAAACTGGCCTATATGTCCAAGTGGTTGCACCACTCGGGCGGTACGGTGTGTGAGCCGACGGACATTCCGGTGAATAAACGCCACCTGGACATGCTGAAGGCGCATATGACTTTGTCAGACAAGCCTTTCATGGGCTCGGTGACAGATCCCAGCCGCGCTCAGGACTCGGTCGAGATGTGTGAAATCCTGTTCGGTAAGGAGTTCGTGCAGGAAAACACGGTGATGACATCGCTGACCAACATCAACTCGCCGATGACGTTCGACGATGTGATGATGGGCTCGCTCGAGGTTTATGCGCGCAACAACCAGGCTTGCATCATCTCGCCCTTTATCGTGGGCGGCGCGATGGCGCCGGTTTCGGTTGCAGGTACTCTGACGCAGGTTTTGGCCGAAGTTCTGGCTGGTGTGGCCTACAGCCAGATCATCCGCCCCGGTGCGCCTGCAATCTTTGGTGCATTCGTGACCTCGATCGACATGAATTCGGGGGCACCCACCTTCGGCACCCCTGAAGCCTCGCACATCACCTATGGAGCGGGTCAGTTGGCACGGCGACTGAACTTGCCTTACCGGTCTGCAGGGTCCTTCTGTGGTTCGAAATTGCCGGATGCGCAGGCCGCTTACGAGACAGCAAACTCGCTGAACATGGGCCTGTTGTCCGGCGTGAACTTCATGCTGCATTCCTGCGGCTGGCTTGAGGGTGGTCTTGTAGCCGACTTCGAAAAGTTCGTCATGGATGCCGACCAGTTGGGCGTTCTGCATTCATTGGCCAAGGGTGTCGCGTACGACGACAACGCGCAGGCCATGGACGCAATCCGCGAAGTGGGTCCGGGCGGTCACTATCTTGGCTGTGCGCACACGCAGGCAAACTTCAAGGAATCGTTCTGGAAGTCTGATCTGCTGGACTACAAACCCTACGAAACCTGGCAGGAAGAGGGCGCACGTGACACGCGCGCATTGGCGTCCGCGCGGGTCGAGCATTTGCTGGCAAATTACCAGCAGCCGCAGATGGATCCGGATACCGCCGCGGCTTTGGAAGCCTATATCGCCGAGAAAAAGGCTTCCATGCCGGATGCGTTTACCTGATCACTGAAAAGCTGAGGCGCGGTTGGCTTGATACAACTGCGCCTCACCCAACAGCGCGATAAGCAGATCCAGATGCCGCTCCAGTGAATAGGCCGCATCTTCTTCTCTACGCTGTTCGTTTACTTCTTTTTCCATCTCCATCAATCGCAGTAGTGCCTGTCCGGATCCGGGAAGCGACCCGTATCCCAGAATGCGCTGCAAGTGCCGGTCCCGGTTGTAATCTCTTGCCCCGAACTTGGCCGCCCGTGCCAGCATACGAGGGCGGCGAAGGGTTGCGATCATTGTCATCAGGTCCTGCATATTTTGCCCCTTTTTCTTGAGAATTCCGGGGCAACTTGTTGCACAACCTAAGCGGGTGTTGCCTTTGGGTCAGTCTCGCCGAACTATGGTTTCACGACTGTTTATCTTTTTGAATCAAATCTGGTTCGTGCCTCGTGCGGTTAACGAACGAGTAACGAATGGACCTCTAGTTAGAATTGGTTAACCCGCATTCCGAGGGCGAAAAGTAGCAGTTTGTTTTGTCGATGAGGGCAAATAAAGATGGAAAACAACATGGCTTTCACCATTCCGGCATGGGTTCCAGAGGGGGCGCAAAGATACCTTGCCCATACCGAAACCGGCCGCTCGATCCGTGACATAGCGCGATCGGCCGGATGCCATGCTTCAACCATCCTACGACAAATCCGGCGTATCGAGATGCGCCGAGATGATCCTCTGGTTGATGCCGCCCTGCAATCGCTTGCAGAAGCGCATTTTTCAGTGCCGGGCGAGAGCAGAATAACTTTTGCGTCACAATCTGAGGTTGAAGAAGAGCAGGAGTTTGAGCGCGAAGCTTTGCGCATTCTGCGCCGTCTGAGTGAAACCGGATCGGTGCTTGCCGTCGCGGAGGAAATGGACAAGGCTGTTGTGGTCCGCGACACGGGCAACAGCGCAGCCACCAGAACTGCGGTCGTCGAGTGCAAGATTGCGCAGGCATTGGCGCTTAAAGACTGGATTTCCTGCGACAACCCAGGTCGTATCTCGCGGTATCGGATCACGACTGCGGGACGAACGGCACTAAGCCACTTGATCGCGCAGGCAGAAAACCAGGCTAGTGCCAGGGCAGAGCCTGGCTTTGCAGAAGCGCAAGGCGATTTTCGGACAAAGCCAGCGGGGGGACCCGCCCAGGGCGTTAGTCGCATTCGATATAGCGCCACGGAAAGTCCATTGACCGCCTTGGCAAGACGACGCGACCGGGACGGAAAGCCATTTCTGGATGAAACACTCGTAAAGGCTGGAGAACGCTTGCGCGAAGATTTTGAACTGGCGCAAATCGGTCCGCAGGTTTCGCAAAACTGGGATCGATTCCTGACGGTTGGCGCGCGCGGTGACTACGACAGTGAAACGCACGGGGGCAGGGGCTTTTCTGATGCGCGGGATCGTGTGGCTCGCGCCTTGTCGGAACTTGGCCCGGGTCTGAGCGACGTTGCCCTGCGGTGCTGTTGTTATCTTGAGGGGCTGGAGCAGGCAGAAAAACGCATGGGGTGGTCTGCCCGGTCGGGCAAAATCGTGCTGCGGATCGCTTTGCAGCGGCTCAAGCGGCATTATCAGGACCAGGCAGAGCACGATCGTATGATTGGTTAAGGTTCACTGAAAATGACAAAGGCCCGCCGAAAGCGGGCCTTCTATTAGCTTTAGGCTACGGCTTAGGCCATTTCTGGCTCAACCGCTTTTTGCAGATGTTCCATCACGTTTTCCGGTGAAGACACGCCATATGGATCCTCGGGGCAGTTGTCCATCAGACCGGGCTCTTCGAACCAGGCTTCGACCACGCCATCATTGACGATGGCGGCATAGCGCCAAGAACGCATTCCGAAACCCAGATTGTCTTTGTCGACCAGCATACCCATTTTGCGCGTGAACTCTGCCGAACCGTCAGGAATGACTTTGACGTTCTGCAAGCCTTGATCCTGCGCCCATTTGTTCATCACAAAGCTGTCGTTGACCGACATGCAGTAAATCTCGTCGATACCCTTGGCGGCGAAATCGGCAAAGCCTTTCTCGAAACCCGGCAGTTGGTAGGTCGAGCAGGTCGGCGTGAACGCACCGGGCAGCGAGAACAGGATCACACGCTTGCCAGCGAAGTAATCGGCGGTTGTCTTGTCTTCCCAACGGAAAGGGTTTGGTCCCTTGATGGAGTCGTCGCGGACACGTGTGTGAAAAGTCACGTCAGGCAGTTTAGCGCCAGATTTCATGTTCAAGCTCCTGTGAGTCAAATGTGATCTGCGCGGGGCTTAAAACAGTTCTAAAATACCTTCAATCGAAGATGTGCTGCACCTGCAAAGTTTTTTTCTTGCTTTTGCGCATTGAAAATAAAAGGTAAAATATAGTTTAGCCTTAAATCATTATGCTCGTGGATAATGCGTGCATAGCGGCTATGCGTCGCTGGTGTAACACCGTCCGCTTATCTATGTTATACGTAATAAAAGTTGACCCAAAGTCAGGATAACAGCCCGTGCGAGATCTCAAGATCCCAGAACAACGCCACCCGGAAAAAGCGCACCGCCCGGATAACGCGCAACCCAAAAAGCCGAACTGGATCAGGGTCAAGGCACCGGGCGGCAAGGGCTATGCGGACACCCGCAAGATCATGCGCGACAACAATCTGGTGACGGTCTGCGAGGAAGCGGGTTGCCCCAATGTTGGCGAATGCTGGAGCCAGGGTCACGCCACCATGATGATCATGGGTGAGATCTGTACGCGCGGTTGTACCTTTTGCAACATCGCCACCGGGCGCCCTGACGAGTTGGATGCGTTTGAACCGGGTCGCGTGGCACATGCGGTTGAAAAACTGGGCCTGAACCACGTTGTTATAACGTCGGTGGACCGCGACGACCTGAATGATGGTGGAGCAGAGCATTTCGCGCAGACCATTCGTGCCGTGCGCCACCGTTCGCCAAAGACCACGATCGAGATCCTGACCCCGGATTTTTTGAAATGCGAACCTGATGTGCTGGAGGTTGTGGTTCAGGCGAAACCCGACGTGTTCAACCACAATCTTGAAACCGTGCCGGGGCTATACCCCGAGGTCCGTCCCGGCGCGCGGTATTTTCACTCGCTGCGTTTGCTGCAACGTGTGAAAGAGCTGGACCCGTCGATTTTCACCAAATCCGGTATCATGGTTGGATTGGGCGAAGACGAACAACAAGTGCGTCAGGTCATGGATGACATGCGCGCCGCGGATATCGACTTTTTGACCATTGGTCAGTACCTGCAACCGACCCCAAAGCACCATGGTGTGGATCGCTTCGTCACGCCGGAAGAATTCGCCTCTTACGAAAAGGCGGCCTATGGAAAAGGCTTCCTGATGGTGTCGGCAACACCGTTGACACGGTCGTCTTACCACGCGGGCGACGATTTCGCCCGTCTGAGGGCTGCGCGCCAAGAAAAGCTGCAGCAAGCGTGACCCCGGATCTTTTCGCACGGCTGACCCGCCTGCGCCGTGAATTGCACCAGAACCCGGAACTTTCGGGGCAGGAGGTGCAAACAGCGGCGCGCGTTGCTGATTTATTGCGCGAAGCCGGAGCTGATCGTGTTCTGACGGGCATCGGCGGACACGGGGTTGCCGGTGTTTTTGAAAGCGGGCTACCGGGTCCAACTCTGGCCGTTCGGTGCGAGTTGGATGGCCTTCCGATCCAGGAAGTGTCTGATCTGCCGTATGTCTCGCGAACAGATGGCAAAGGGCATCTCTGCGGCCATGACGGCCATATGACAATGGTGCTGGGCGTTGCTGACGCTTTGAGTCACAAACGCCCGAAATCAGGCCGGGTCGTTCTGATTTTTCAGGCCGCCGAAGAGACGGGGCATGGCGCGGTCGCGTTCCGGGCAGACCCGCAGTTTGCCGGAATCTCTCCGGACATCGTGTTGTCCTTGCATAACCTGCCGGGGTTGGAGCTTGGAGCGGTCGAACTCTGTACCGGCCCGGCAAATTGTGCCTCGCGCGGTATGCAGATTGTTTTGACGGGTAAGACCTCGCACGCGGCGGCCCCGCAGGATGGGATTTCACCTGCGGGTGCCTTGGCCGAACTGATGCCAGCCTTGGCTGATTTGGGGGCAGGCGGCGACTTGAACGACGACTACGCCTTAACCACCGTCACGCACGCCAATCTGGGCGAGCGCACTGTGGGTGTTGCCCCCGGACGTGCTGATTTGTGGGTGACGCTGCGCACAGTCTCGGATCAACGGATGACGCGCCTGATCGACGAAGCCGAAGCGATGGTCCACAAGACGGCGCAGGACGAGGGACTTTCGGTGGAGATTTCTTACGATGAGGTCTTCGAAGCTTGCGTCAATCACCCGGAAACCGTCTCAATTCTGAAGCGATCCTGTGCCGATCAGCGAATTGAATGCCAGATGGTCGATCAGCCGCAGCGATTTTCAGAAGATTTTGGCCAATTCGGCAAAAGCGCAAAAGCCGCGATGTTCTGGTTGGGGTCGGGGCGGGATCATCCACAACTGCACAATCCGGACTACGATTTTCCAGATGAGTTGATACCTGTGGGTGTTGGGATTTTCCTTAACGCCATTGATACCACTCTCGGAAGGCGATCGTCCGTTTAAATTCACTCAGTTGGCAAGATCACCAACGATTCCAACCGCTTCTATGACTGTCTTCGTGTCATCCGATATCGACAAAATCTCATCGTCCACCCGAATATACCTCTTACCCGGTCCCAATGGCTTGAGTTTCCAATTGTCGAGATCGTCGATGTAATCAAATCGTAAGTCATCCGGCAACTTTTGGCCGCGCGTATATCTTTTGATTTGGCCGGGTGGAACCGCCTTGCCGTTTGACTTGATGGCCTTTTCAACCTTGTTTTTGTTGGCCCCTTGCCCTTTGCCCTTGTTGTCCTTGGCAGCCCCTGCACTGGCAAGAGCTACGATCGCCATAACAACACCAACCGTCGCGACAATACGCTTCATCAACAGACCTCCATCGTTTTAAAGAACTTTAGAGGAAAAGATGAGCTTATGTCTATTTGTATTCAGATAGTAGAATGATTTGGTGAGAGTCCACGCAATAAGCAGTGAGTGAATGCCAACCTATTCGCCCGTAAACCGAACCTTGCCGATAAAGGGCAGGTTTCTGTTTCGCTGCGCATAGTCGATACCGTAACCGACCACAAATTCATCCGGGATCTCAAAACCGATCCAGTCTGACCGGAAATCCACCTCGCGACGGCTGGGCTTATCGAGCAGAGCAATGGATTTCAGGCGTGCGGGTTTGCGGCTTTGAAGCAGTTTGGTGACGTGATTCAGCGTGTGACCCGTATCCACGATATCTTCAACGACCAGCACATCGCGCCCTTCAATTGCGCCGCGCAAGTCCTTGAGAATACGGACTTCCCGGCTGCTTTCCATCGCGTCGCCGTAAGATGACGCCTCAAGGAAATCCACTTCGATCGGCAAATCCAGTTCGCGGACCAGATCGGCGATGAAGACAAAACTGCCGCGCAACAACCCCACGACAACCAGCTTGTCGGTGTTGCCGAATTCTGCTGTGATCTCGCGACAGAGCTCTTCTATTCTAGCAGCGATGGCCTTGGCCGAGATCATCTCATCTATCACATATGCGCGGTCAGTCATCGCAGCCCCCTTGATCTTTGGCGCGCAACATACGACATGACGCGCCATTGTCACCTGCAAATACCGGACGCCATGCCTATCCATTCGGAAACCCGACACCTGCCATACACCGCCCAGCAGATGTATGATCTGGTGGCTGACGTGGCCAAGTACCCGCAGTTTCTTCCCTGGTGCGCTGCAGCTCGTATCCGCAAGACCTATGCTGTGGGTGAGGCGCAGGTGATGGAAGCTGATCTGGTCATCTCGTTCAAAGTGTTCCGCGAGCGTTTTGGCAGCCGGGTAACGCTGTTTGCGGAGCAGAAGAAGATCGATACCGAGTATCTGGACGGCCCGTTCAAATACATGAAGTCCGACTGGCAGTTCGAAGATGCACCGGATGGAGGCTGCAATATCTCGTTCCACGTGGATTTCGAGTTCAAGAATGCAATTCTGCAAGGGATCATTGGCGTTGTGTTCAACGAAGCCATGCAACGGATCGTGCGCGCGTTCGAGGCGCGGGCCCAAGAACTCTACGGCTAGGTCTTTACGCCGCAATTGCGCTCGCTAGACTGCGCCCATGACGGATTTCACTACATCATTGGCCGCGTTTGCGGCGGGCCCGATTTCAACGACATCTCAGGCGCGGATTGTCACGTCACTGTCAATTCTGGACTGGGTTGCAGTTGGACGTGCGGGTGCAAGCGAACCTGTCTCATCCATCATCCGAAAGATGGTATTGGACGAAGGCGGCGCGGCGCAGGCCCATCTGTTCGGCGGAGGGACGGCCCCTTTACGCGGTGCGGCGTTGGTGAATGGCGCCGTGTCTCATGCGCTGGACTATGACGACACACATTTTGCTCATATCGGGCATCCGTCTGTTGCCATCCTTCCGGCGGCGCTTTCTGTGGCAGAATGGGATGATCGTATTCTGGTCGACTTGCTCGAAGCCGCTTTGATTGGAATGGAAACCTCAATCCGTGTTGGCCTGTGGTTGGGCCGGGGCCACTATCAGGTCGGGTTTCATCAGACAGCCACGTCCGGCGCATTTGGGGCCGCTGTCGCCACAGGGCGGTTGTTGGGCTTCGATGCGGGACAGATGCGATCCGTTCTGGGTCTGACCGCCACCCGCGCCGCCGGGCTGAAGGCGCAGTTCGGGACGATGGGCAAGCCTTATAACGCGGGCATTGCGGCGTCAGCCGGTGTCGAAACAGCCTTATTGGTGCATCACGGTTTTCAAGCAAACGCAGACGCGCTGGAAGGCCCGTTTGGCTTTGGCGCAACCCATCAGGGCGCGTCGGAAATAAGCGCGTTGGATGGTTTGGGCGATGAATGGTTGTTCGAAAGCGTCAGTCACAAGTTCCATGCCTGTTGTCACGGATTGCACGCCGCGCTCGAAGCGGCGCGGGAACTGGACATCGCCGAGCCTGAAGTGGCCGAGATCAAGATCAAAACGCACCCGCGCTGGATGAGTGTGTGTAATCAGCTGACACCTGCAACCGGGTTAGGTGCTAAATTCTCATATCGCACCGTCATCGCGATGCAGGCCCTGGGATATGATACAGCCTTGCCCGGCAGCTATACGGACAAGGTTTGCGCTGACCCACGCATTAAGTCCTTACGTGACCGCATCACGGTTGAAGCTGACGAGAGCTTGTCAGAAACGCAAGCGAATCTGGCTTTGTTGCGCCGCGATGGTATCCGCCGCGAAGCAACACATGATCTGCTGACCCCAATGTCGCTGTCTGACCGCGAGGATCGTGTACGTGCAAAAGCCGCAAAGCTGATCGGAGCGGATGAGGCGGACGCGATCTGGTCGATGCTGCGCACCGGAGGCCGCGCCCGCGATCTGGCCTCCAAGCTGGCGGGTTAGATCACGCGCCAGTGCAATGGAAAGCCGGCGTCGAAAACGGTGACGGGCCCGTCTCCGGTTTCGATCTTGTCGGGGTATACGACCGGCTCGCCCTTGGTCAGCGTGATGGTGTCTTCGTTCACGGGCAGGTGATAGAACGCGGGCCCATTCAGCGAAACAAAGCCTTCCAGTTTGTCCAATGCGCCTTCGCGGTCGAACATCTCAGCCACCAGGGACATGGTGTTGGTCGCCGTGAAGCATCCAGCGCAGCCACAGGCCATTTCTTTGTTGTCATCCGTGTGCGGTGCGCTGTCGGTGCCAAGGAAATACCGCGGATCGCCCGAGGTCGCGGCTTTCAGCAACTCCAACCGATGCTCTTCACGTTTGGCGACGGGCAGGCAGTAATAATGCGGTTTGATCCCGCCAACCAGAATGTGGTTGCGGTTGATGATCAGGTGATGCGCTGTGATTGTTGCACCAAGGTCCGCCTCATTGGCTTTGACATACTGCACACCGTCGCGGGTCGTGATATGTTCCATCACAACGCGCAGACCCGGAGTGGCCTTGCGGATCGGGTCCAGTACACGGTCGATGAACACGGCCTCACGGTCGAAAATGTCGATCTCGGCATCGGTGACTTCGCCGTGCACACACAGGGGCAGGCCAATCTCGGCCATACGCTCCAGCACAGGACGCACGTTGTCAAAGTTCCGCACACCTGAATGCGAGTTTGTTGTGGCCCCCGCAGGGTACAGCTTCACCGCCTTGACCAAACCGCTCGCATGGGCGGCGGCTAGATCGTCCGGGTCCGTATCCTCGGTCAGATACAGTGTCATCAGCGGCTCAAACGTCATGCCGTCGGGCAGCGCGGCCATGATGCGGTCGCGATACGCTGCGGCGTGCGCACCGGTCACTACGGGTGGCACCAGATTGGGCATAATGATCGCACGGCCAAAATGGCGCGCGGTTTCGGGTAGAACGGCCTGCAACATCGCGCCATCGCGCAGGTGCAGGTGCCAGTCGTCAGGGCGGCGGATCGTGATGCTATCGGTCATGGGCTTCCGCTAACATAGCTGTTGAAAAAGACCAACCGCGACAGCACCCGTTGGCAAAAAAACTTGTCAACCAACCCGAACGTCGTAGCTGTGTCGCGGCACGAGGTCTTGACGCGCAGGTCTGTGCGTGACCTGTTTGTCCGCTAAGGAGAGAGGGTTCCATGACGCAACCAAATTCAATTGATGCCGTACAGCAAATGCTGGGAACCCAGGGCTATGTCTGCGGACGGGCCCTTGCGACTGTTGTTTTTCTGTCGTTGAAGCTGGGCCGACCGCTGTTCCTGGAAGGGGAAGCAGGTGTTGGGAAAACCGAAATCGCCAAAGCGCTGGCTTCCGGCCTTAACCGTCGCCTGATCCGCCTGCAATGCTACGAAGGTCTGGATGCATCCTCTGCCGTTTACGAATGGAACTTCCCCGCGCAAATGGTTGCGATCCGAACGGCTGAGGCGTCGGGCGGCGCGGACCGCAGCGCGCTTCAGGCGGAACTGTTCTCGGACGAATACCTGATTGAACGCCCCTTGTTGCAAGCGATGCGGCCTGATGAACATGGCGCGCCGGTTCTGCTGATCGACGAGTTGGACCGCACCGATGAACCTTTCGAAGCCTTCCTGCTGGAAGCTCTCAGCGATTTTCAGGTCACGATCCCGGAACTCGGCACCGTCAAAGCGCCCGAGCCGCCTGTTGTCATCGTGACGTCAAACCGCACGCGCGAGGTGCATGACGCCCTCAAACGCCGCTGCCTGTACCATTGGGTCGACTATCCGGACTTCGAGCGCGAGATTGAAATCCTGCATGCCCGCGCGCCCGAAGCTTCGAATGCGCTCAGCCGTGAGGTAGTCGCTTTTGTTCAACGGCTACGAACTGAAGACCTGTTCAAGAAACCCGGCGTCGCCGAGACCATTGACTGGGCCAAATGCCTGCTGGCGCTGGATGTGATGAACCTGAGCCCAGAGGTGATCGGCGACACACTGGGCGCAATCCTGAAATACCAGGATGACATCCAGAAACTGCAAGGGTCCGAGGCGAAACGCATTCTGGACGAGGCCAAGGCCACCCTCGAACCGGCCTGATGCTTCACCTTTTTCCAAATACTCCGGGGGTATGGGGGCAGAGCCCCCATGGATGCTGATGGCAGAGCAACTCCCTCTGGACATACCGGACAACCCAAAGCTGGCACAGAATATCACGCACTTTGCCCGTGCCCTCAGAAAGGCGGGTTTACCGATCGGCCCGGGGCGCGTGATCGACGCCATAAACGCTGTGCGGGCGGCAGGGTTTACCGAGAAACGCGATTTCTATTGGACGCTGCACGCCTGTTTCGTGAACCGTCCGGAACACCGCACGGTGTTTGCGCAAGTCTTTCGAATGTACTGGCGTGATCCGCGATACATGGAACATATGATGGCCATGATGCTGCCCGCCATTCGCGGCGTGCAGGAAGAGCGTAAAGCGGATGCAGGTGAAAAACGGGCGGCCGAGGCTCTGTTGGACGGCGTTGAACGGGATATGCCTGAACCTGCCGCGCAAGACGAAGGTGAAACCGAAATCGAGATTGACGCCACTCAGACGGCGTCATCCGAGGAACGACTGCGCAATCTGGATTTTGAACAGATGAGCACGGCTGAAATAGCGCAAGCCAAACGCGTTTTGTCGCGGATGACCTTGCCGGTCAAACCCATCGAGTCCCGCCGGGGTCAGGCCAGCCATCTTGGGCACCGTATCGACCGGGCCCGCACCTTGCGTGCGGCGATGCGGCAAGGCGGCGAACTGCGCGATATCTCAAGGCTGCAGCCCAGACCGCGCTGGCCCAACCTTGTGGCGCTGTGTGATATTTCAGGATCGATGAGCCAGTACAGTCGGATCATCCTGCATTTCCTGCATACGGTATCGAACGCCAAGGGCGCAGGCTGGGCCAAAGTTCATGCCTTCACCTTCGGTACCCGCCTGACCAACATCACCCGACATTTGCGTCAACGGGATGTTGATGCAGCGCTTGCCGCCGCCGGGGCCGAGGCGCAGGATTGGGAGGGTGGCACGCGCATCGGAGAATGCCTGCACCAATTCAATCGAGACTGGTCGCGCCGCGTCATGGGGCAGGGGGCGGTTGTCTTGCTTATCACGGATGGGTTGGAGCGGGGCGAACCCAAGGTTCTGCAGAAAGAGATCGAGCGCCTGCACCTGTCTTCAAGACGGCTGATTTGGCTGAATCCGCTGTTGCGCTGGGACGGGTTCGCCCCAAAAGCGCAGGGCGTGGCGACCATGCTGCCGCATGTGGACAGTTTCCGCGCAGGGCATTCCATTGCCTCACTCGAAGACCTGGCCGCCGTGATTTCAGAACCCGACGACCAGGGTCAGAAAGCCCGGCTGATGGCCGCGCTTTCCGGTTAGTCGATTACGACAACTGCTCTTCATTGCACTTACGCGCCATTTCCATGGCTTTGTACGTGCCGGTCAGATCAACAGTGAAGGCATATGAGGTCTCGGGGAACACGATCATGACCTTTTTCTTGGCCAGATCGTCTGCGAATTGAGGGTTGTCCGACAGAATGTAGCCGCCTGAATAGCCCTTGGTGATATTACCCTTCATACCAGTGGCCTCACCCAGGTAGATGTTGTCACCAATCAGGATTGCAACCTCTTGTGTCTCGCCCCGTTTGATATCGGTATCGGCTTTGGTGAACACGCCGACATAACCGACGCTGCGATCTTCGGTCAGACCCATCTGTACGACGTTTTCCGCATCGTCCACGGCCTCGATCAGGCAGGATTTCCGTTCATTGTCGATGAAGACTTTCCAGCCCTCGACCTCTCCGTAACGTTCGAATGTGTCAGCCCATGCTGCCGTCGAGGCCAAAAGACCTACTGCAGCACCCAGTGTCAAAAAACGTTTCAACTGCTTGTCTCCGATATAAATATTTTGGATACGCGGTCCGGTAAAACACCGGTTGCAAATGCAGGCTAGAGCCCTGACACCTAACAATCAATCCTATGATTTGTTGAATGTGGCTCGGGCTTTTAAAGCTCTGAAAAAGAGCGGACATAGACCTTTTGGCAAGACAGCTGCGCTTTTCTTCGCGTCAAACCTGCCTATGTTGGAAACGGGTGACTTCTGGAGGGTTTGATGGAGCGATTCGACAACAGCCCGGAAACGGCTTTGGACTGGCACCGCAGCGGGCGGGGCGCGGCCTTGGCGACAGTTGTCGAAACCTGGGGCAGCGCACCTCGGCGCGTTGGGTCCCAGCTTGTGATCGGTGGCGACGGGCGGATCGAAGGTTCGGTATCCGGCGGTTGTGTGGAAGGCGCGGTGATTGTCGAAGCCCTTGAAGCTCTGGATGAGGGCGAAGCCCGGCTGTTGGAGTTTGGCGTCAGTGACGAGGATGCGTTTGCCGTGGGGCTGGCCTGTGGCGGAACGATCCGTGTTCTTGTTGAACCTATTGGAAAGGTCCTGCCCGAGCCCATGCTGGCCGAGCTGGTCGCAGCCCGCGCCGCGCGCGAACCCGTGGCGTATGAGGTGAATACAAACACCGGACACAGGGCTTTGCGCCGCAACGTTTATGCGGAACGCCTGCGCATGGACCGGTCTGGCTTTGAAGAAGACGGTGAAACCTTTGTGGCCGTTCACAACCCACCTTTGCGTCTGATCGTTGTCGGGGCCGTCCATATCGCGCAGGCCCTTGTGCCGATGGCGCGCATTGCGGGCTATGATCCAGCGATCATCGATCCGCGCGATGCTTTTGCATCCAGCGCACGCTTTCCGCGGGAGACGATCCTGACCGATTGGCCGGACGAAGCGGTCGCCAAGCTGGGGCTGGACGCACGCACCGCTATCGTTTTGCTGACCCATGACCCCAAGCTGGACGATCCGGCGTTGCAGGCGTCACTGGACGCTGGTGTCTTTTACATCGGCGCTTTGGGCTCGGCGCGCACCCATGCCAAGCGCGTGGAACGTATGAAAAGCGCTGGGTTTACCGAGGAACAGATCTCAAGAATTCACGGCCCCATCGGTCTGGACATTGGTGCCGCGGGACCATCGGAAATCGCTGTGGCCATTCTGGCTGAGATGACAGCGGTTCTGAGAGGCAAAGCATGAGGTTTGGACCGGTTCCCGTGTCGCAGGCAGTGGGGGCCATCTTGGCGCATTCGGTGACGGCAAACGGGCGTAAGCTGCGCAAAGGATTGGCGTTGCAGGCCGAAGATGTTGCGCAGTTGGCGCAAACCGGGCTGAGCGAAGTCATCGTCGCGCAACTTGAGCCCGGTGATTGCCACGAAGACGAAGCCGCACGTGCCTTGGTGTCAGCACTTGCGCCTGACGCTGCCGCAGCCAACCTGCGCGTGACCGAGGCGTTTACAGGGCGGGTCAACCTGTTGGCGGATGGGCCGGGTGTGGCCGTTCTGGATGTCGCTGCACTTGAGCGTTTCAATCAGGTCAATCCGATGATCACCGTGGCCACGGTTCCGCAGCATCAGCAGATGGGAGCAGGCGGAATGGTGGCGACCATCAAGGTCATCTCTTACGCCGTACCCGAAAAGGATGTCCAACGCGCCGTCGCTTTGGCGCGGGGCGCAATCCGTTTGGCGCGTCCGGTTCACCAAACAGCCGGGCTGATCGTGACGGACATTCCGGGCGGACCTTCGAACGAGAAGGGGATAGCCGCCATTCGGGGCCGGGTCGAGTTGCTGGATATGGAGCTGTGTGATGTACAGATCGTTCCGCACCGGGTCGATTCTCTGGCCAAAGCGGTCTCGCAAAGCGACGGCGAGGTGCTGATGATCCTGACGGGTTCGGCGACGTCGGACCCGGAAGATGTGGCGCCTTCGGCCGTCAGACTGGCTGGCGGGCAGGTGGATCGCTTTGGAATGCCGGTGGATCCCGGGAACCTGTTGTTTTTGGGCGCCTTGCAGGATCGCCCGGTCATTGGATTGCCGGGTTGCGCGCGCTCTCCGGCGTTGAACGGTGCTGATTGGGTTCTTTCCCGGATCGCGTGTGGAGTTGAGACAACCGGTGCAGATATTGCTGCCATGGGAGTTGGCGGGCTTCTCAAAGAAATTCCAACCAGACCGCAGCCCCGTGCCAAACGCAAAACCTAGCCGTTTCGTCGCGCGTGTACCGAATCACAGCAAGGTTTTCAGGGTTTCCTGAGCTTTGGTAAAACGCCGGGCCGCCAATAAGCCCCCGTGTCTTCGCGTGCTTTTTGGTATTGTTCCACGCGGTCCCGGGCCTCTTTGCCACTGGCCTCAAAAAGATGCCCGAGCAAACATTCCAACACGGCCATAGCGCCCGAGAAGCTTGAAAGTGGATGCAGAGTGCGTGTGCTGACGGGCAGCACCACATCCGGTTCGACCCCCGGCGCGATCACCTCGCTATCCGACAGCAATACGATACGCATGGACCGGTCGCGGGCAAATCGCATCGACTGGATCGTATCGGCCGAATAGGGATGGACGGTGATGGCAAACAGACAATCCTCAGCCGTGGCTTCGACCAAATCGTCAATGGCTGACCCCATGTGGCGGGGCACCAACTGCAACCCGGGATGTGCCATACGGCCTGCGTAGTGAAAGTAATAGGCCAGGGCGTGGCTGGACCGGGTCGCGGTCACGTAACAGCGCCGCGCGGAAACCATGTGACCGATGGCTTGTTGTGTCAGATGCGGATCCATCAGGCGCAGGGATCGCGACACAACATTCATCTCGTTCTGAGCGAATTTGACCTGTGCCATATGGAACGGGTCTTGCCCCGCCGGAGGCTCTAACCAGCCTTGCCCCAGCCGGTTTTCACTGTCTGTCGTCAAGGCGCTGCGAAACGGTTGGCGAAACGCATCGAAGCTGTCAAAGCCCATGCGCTGCGCGAGCCGTACCAAAACGTTTGAACTGATGCCGATCCTGTCGGCGGTTTCGCGGATCGGGTTCAGCCCAAAGTCACCGGGATGATCGACGACATACTTTGCCGCGACCTGCATTTGCGCGGGCATCTGATCGATCTCGCGCCTTAACTGATCCGTGAGTGCCATCAGGGTAGGGGTCATGGTCAAAATAAAACATATGTTTTCTATGGCGTAAATTGAAAACGAATTGTCCGAGGTTTAGTTGCGCCTTGGTAAGAGGAAAGAACCGATGAATCCCAATCCCGCTGACGACGACAACACCCCCTATGTCCTGGTGGCGCCAAATGGTGCGCGGCGGACTACAGCAGATCATCCTGCCCTGCCGGTCACGATAGATCAGATCGTCGAAACCGCACGGTCCTGCCAACTTGCCGGAGCACATGGGGTTCATGTTCATGTAAGGGACGCGAATGGTCAGCATTCGCTGGATGCTGGATCCTATCTGGAAACGATCGCCGAATTGCGCCGCATCGCGCCGAGGTTGGATGTTCAAATCACAACCGAAGCGGCCGGACTGTTCGACGTTTCCGCGCAGCTTGCCTGCTTGGAACAGG
>NZ_JBXWSB010000020.1:0-53839 GCF_059613205.1 Ruegeria sp. BHSB064 | reverse complement strand
AGAAATCGACCCGCCATAAACGATAAGAACCGTCGTTAACGCCGAACCTGCCGCTGCAGCCAGCGGGATCTGAGTTTTTCCAAGGGCCCCGAGTGAGAGGCAGAAAAACAGGCACACAAGGATCGGTGTCAGAATGACTGGC
Organism: Ruegeria sp. BHSB064; assembly: GCF_059613205.1. Lineage (NCBI taxonomy): Bacteria > Pseudomonadati > Pseudomonadota > Alphaproteobacteria > Rhodobacterales > Roseobacteraceae > Ruegeria > Ruegeria sp. BHSB064. The sequence goes on along the minus strand of NZ_JBXWSB010000020.1, from coordinate 53,697 downwards.
GCGATGACGTTTAGCTCGTAGCAGATGATGGATATTGCCGCTCCGAGAAGGTTTGCCGTCAGCATGGCTTTGGCAACCGTTTTGCCCATCGATGGCATTGCAGCAAGTTGCTGGCTCAGAAGCGCAACAAAGAACAAGACCAACAAAGCAGACGCGCCAGAGATAAAAAACGCCATGGCAAACGGCACCGTAACAAGCGACATTCTTACAATCCGCCGATTGGGATCAAAATCCGAAGACGCTGCGGCTTTCTTCTGAGCACCAGCCTGAGGTTCGGCGGGTAACAACACAAACATCAGGGTCGACACGAAACCTGCAAATAGCAGGTTCAGCGGTATCCAGAACACAAGCACCAACGCCAAATCCTGTGATTGCAAAACAAGGTTTGGAATCATCAATGCGCCCATAAGGGCGATGACACCGGGCAGAACACCTGCCCCAGAAACCGACCACATGAAGGACAGGATAATCCCGATGGCCACCATAATGAGGAACACAACGGGGTATGGCGCAAAGACCGACGACAGCAGGAAGGAAATGAACATCAATCCGATCGAAAAGACGAACAGTTTCGCGAAGGCCGCCAACGGCAACGCAGCAGGTGCCTGAAGGAACAGGGCGGTGAACACAGCCCCAACCACGGCAAGCGGCCACCCTAAAAACAGGCCCAAGGCGAAGACACCGGTCACACCCAGTGCAAGCCGGATAACGGACTTCCGGTCCTCAGTATGCATAGGACAGGATCGAAACCAAACGAATGTAGGTCCGACCGACCATATTCAGCAGCGAGTTGTCGCTCAGATACATGATCACATCAGCCTGGCCATTAAGTTGGAAGCGAAGATCATCTTCGGCGTTTCCGGCCTCATATCCTGGCAGAACGATCCGCACCGGAAATCGCTCCGGTTCGCGCAGAAAGCCTTTGGTGCTGGGCGGGCTTGCCAATTGTCCCGGTTCATCCCCACCACTCAGGGATACGGCTGCGCTAAAGCTCTCAATCACGCCCGGAACAATTTTGCCCGGGTGCATGTCCAGCACGACGTCAACCGGCGATCCCACCGACGCGCGGCCAAGGTTGTTCTCGGTAAAGTACGCCTCGACCCAGACATCCGTTGCATCCAAAAACGTCAACAGGTCCTGACCAGATCTTGCATATGTACCGGGGGCGATCAACAGATTGGAAATGACGCCCGTCGCCGGGGCACGCAATTCCGTCCATTCAAGGTTCAACTCGGCATCTGCCAAAGCCGCCAAAGCCCGCTGGATTTTCGGGTTTTCGATACCGTCATCACCCAGCCTTTGCTTGGCTTTTTCCAAATCCGCCTTGGCATTTTCGAAATTCGCTTCAGATTCTGCTAGTTGCCCGCGCGCGTCATCGGCCTTTGAAACAGCGATCAAACCCTTCTTTTCAAGGGCAAACACACGCTCGGTTTGAATACGCATCGTATCAAGATCACTTTGCGCCCTGGCCAGTTTGGCTTGCGCAGCGCTAACCTCGGCCGAGGATGCCCCCACTTCCTGTGTGGCAGCTTCCAGATCAGCTTCGGCCTTGTCCCGGTCGATTTCGTAAGGTCTGGGGTCAATCCGAACCAGAACATCTCCTGCCGAGACGACCTGACCGTTTTTAACAAGAACCTCGGTCACTGTCCCAGTGACCTGCGGCACGATCTGGGTCGCGATGGCCTTTACCCTTGCGTTCCCGGTGAACGGTGTTTTTCGGTCAGCGACGAGGTACCAAACCAGGAAGATCAGAATGACGGCCAGCGTTGTCCAAATCGTCTTCCTCATTTTGCTTCTCCGTCCGCAACACCTTCAGTTGCGGGTGGGGAGTCGATCCAGACTTTGAACAACTCGTAAAAGACGGCGAACAGAACAGGCCCCATGAAAATGCCGATCAAGCCGTAAGCCATCATCCCTCCCAAAACACCGATCAGGATAACCAGCATGGGGGTCTCAAGACCTTTTGAGATGAACACTGGCCTCAGGAAGCTGTCCATTATGGCAACGGGAATGGCCAATATTGTGAAGATCAAAGCAGCACCGCCAGACATCGAACTCCATGCGTAGATGATAACCGGCAAAAGAACCAAACCGGGACCAATCTGAATGATCGAGAGTATCAGGCAGATAAATGCCAGCGTTGCGGCCGACGAAATCCCAAAGAGAACCAGCAAGACCCAAACAACGACGGCCTGAATGGCCGCTACACCGATCACGCCTTTGGTCACGTTTCGGATTGTTGCACCGGCCAGTGTAATGAATTCCCCGCCGCGTGGTGCGAACACACGGTTCGCAAAACGCTGCAAACCTTGAACCAGAGTTGGCCCAGGGCTGAACAAGGCCCCCATGATCAAAACGGACAAAGCAAGACCAAGAAGCCCGATACCGATCCCCAGAACCTTACCAAAAAGCGACTTGGTGATCTCAAGGATTTGCGCACCGTATTTTGCCAGCGCGCCGTCCAGATTGCGCTCAAACATTCCCCAAACTTCGGCAATTTTGTTTCCGACCAGCGGCAGTTCCTTAAGGCCCTCTGGTGCCGGTGGGATTTTCAGCTCTCCCCTGTCGGCCTGTTCTGCAAAATCTGACCCAAGTTCTGCGGCACCGGATACAGCCGTTGCGACCGGCCCCAGGGTCAACACGAGGCCCAGTAAAACCAGGATTGTCGCAGCAAGCTTTTTCCGACCTCCCATCTTGGATTGCAGCCAATCGAAAACAGGATAGAGCGCGACGCACAGGATCGTGGCCCAGATGACCACACTTGCAAGCGGGGCGACCATGACCAGAGCGCTGTAGAGGAATAATCCGAGAAAGAGCAACCGTATCGCGAGGTCGACAATCTTCGCGTCTTGAGTCTTTTCCATACCATCCCTCCAATATTTGTTTTGTGAACATTATACTCAAAAAACGTAATATGTATATTTTTTAAGCCGCAGAGGACTTTAGCATGTTAGAAAATGAAAGAAGCCGGGCTGCGATCTAATTCAATAAAGCGCATTGCGGTCTATGCAGGCGCAGCGTTGGCTCATTTGGCGCGGCTTAGTTTTACTTCTTGTCATCTTCCTGCGACAGGATCGTGTCCGCCACAGTGGTCGCTGCGGTCACAAAGATTCCAAGGCCGACAATGATATACACCATTGTAAAAATCTTCCCTGCCGCGGTTTCAGGAGAAAAGTCACCGAACCCAACCGTGGAAATTGTCACAACAGAAAAGTAGATGGAATCCAGCCAGCTCCACCCTTCGACATAATGGTAAAAAACCGAAGCCCACAGGATCATACCAGTTGTGAAGGCAAGCAAGCCCTTCACTCTGCCATCCTTAAAAGCGACGCCTATCCCTCGTGTTATTCTGGTTAACGAATTCATAACACCACCATACCAACTAATGCATTTCTACATAGTGTTTTTTGAATTTAAATTCTGAACGCTCATTCTAAGTTCACCGTTCCATTCCAAGATCGCATGTCGGCGAGGGTCGAAATTAAACTCAGAAGGACCAATGCACTGCTGTCCGCGCGCTTTGTCGATAACCCGGATCGATACTATTGGTGGCAATGCCGTCCGGTTCGCAAACACTGGTCTTAAACAAAAAAAGGCCGGTCAAAGGACCGGCCTTAAATGGCAGGAGATGTGTCGATCAGACCGCCCCTAGAAACGCCACTCGTAAGAGGCCCAGACCGCCTGTGTCGATACATCGGCTCCGACTGTCGACCGGGCCTCAAGGTTCAGGCTACCACCGTGACCAAAGTCCTTTTGGTAACTCAGGCCAATCTCGCCAAAAGTATCGCTGCCGCTGCCACCCGACGCCAGCAGCAGTGTATTGCCGAAGATTGTCACATCAACCGTGGATGGGCCATCCGAGTCGCGGTGAACAGCGGCGATCGAGGCTGATAGTGTCCCCCCGGCCAAAGCCGTCGAGTACCTTCCGCCCAGCCGCGTTTCATTGAAGGTGACATCCCGATCTCCAACTGTTGCATTGGCGGTTGCACCGGTTTCGGTGTACCCGTCCAGATCTTGCTGGCCGTAAAGGAAACTCGCCTGAGGTGTAATAACTGCGCCGCTTTGCAAGGCGAAGTCTCGCTGGGCTGCAATCAACGCAGTGATCATGTCACTGGAATAGTCTGCCGTCGCCTCCGAACCGCTCACGGTGCGCGTTTCGGTGTGGTCAAGATGCCCATAACCCAGACCAAAACTCAGATCTGCAAATCCAAAATTCTGAGCCACGATCCCGCTAAGATACACACCCGTGGTATCGAAGGATGCAGCGCCGAAGGTTCCGTCGTTTTCAAGATAGCTGGCCCCGATACCATACCGCAGGCCCGTCCCCAAGTCGCGTGTCACACCCGCGCTGACGCTCCACATGTTCGACGACAGCGCCTGTGTGTTCGATCCCGCGTCAGCCTCGCTTTGGCTGCCACTGATCAGAAAGTATGGGCGGAACCCTTCGATCGGACCGCTGCCCTTAGTGCTGATTACAGTCCGTTCCCCGTTGGTGTTCAAATCAGGGGACCCTTGCACCTGACGGGCGAGATCATAAGACAAGCCTGCTATCTCGAAGGATTGGTTCAGGTTCGGTTGTATGTCGTCAGCTTCAAACGAGGCAAAAACCGGCGCTGAACCACCTTCGCCTTCCACAAACCAACCCTGGGATGGTGCGGTGACGCTGGTTGTGAAGTCGCCTTGCGAGGTATCATCGTCCTGAAAGCGATAGACTTCTCTGCCACCCACGTTCCTCAGATTGACGTCGTGATCGCTGACTCTGATCACTCCATCAATGCCAGAAGTCGTGTCGACGTTCAGCGTGCCACCTCCGTCACCCAGAAACACGGCATAGCTTTCGCCGGGCGAAGTGGCTGAGATGTCGCCGGTGATATTGACCGTACCTTCCGTCGTCTCAACGAAAAGACCGTAAGCTATGGCATTTGGGCCATCAGCTGACGCGCTGATCACGCCGCTATGTGACAGAACTCCTCCTGTCGAAAGCTGTTCTGCGTGCAGGCCATATGCGCTGGCTGTGCCATCCCCGGATGCAGTGACGCTTATGCCGCCGCTGTTTTCCAATGACCCGTCGATGGCGTTTGCAGAAATACCCCAGGCAGAAACGTCCGACACACCCTGCGTGGTGGCATTCACGGTAACCGATCCGCTGTTCATGAACGAAGCACCGGTCAGGATATCGTTTGGTTCAATCCCAAATACCTCAGCCCGCGCGCCGCCATTGGCATCCAACGACACCATGATGTCGCCCGTGTTCTCAAAGCTGCCTTCAATGTCTGATACATCAATCCCGTAGGCTGCCGCATCAATTACGTTTGTTGTCATTGCATTGACACGCACCGCACCGGAATTTGAAAACGCGCCCGTCGTGGTGACATCGCCAAGGTCCATGGCATAGGCACGGGCGAAAAACCCGTTTTGACTTTGCAGCGAGACCGAAAAGTCGCCCGTGTTCGAAAACGCGCCGTCAACGTCATCTCCGAATATGCCAAATGCCACGCTTCCGAACGAACCGTCCGCCTGGGTCGCCACGGAAACGGTTCCGGAGTTTGCAAACGTTCCACCGACCCCAAGCACACCCATCTCTACGCCTGCGGCAAATGCAGACGAAGAACCGCTGTTTCTGGCGCTGACCTGGATGCTGCCCGAGTTGCTGACTGCACCGCTGATATCGCCGATTTCAAGACCGGCCGCGTTGGCAGAAGAGCTTCCAACAGCTGCGACTGTGATTGATGCCGAGTTCTGGAACTGCCCCGAAACATCCCCCGTTTCGATACCATCGGCAAAAGCGAAAAACCCTTCGGAAGACACCTGAATCGACCCGGAGTTGGTGGCTTGGCCTGTGATGCCACGGATATCGATCCCGTTGGCCTGCGCAGATGATCCGGCGACCGCGCTTACCAAAATGCTGCCGCTGTTTTCGAAGGTGCCTGAGACGTCACGCAGGTTAATACCTTCCGCGAAGGCGCTGGTTCCGTCTGCCATCGCCGAAATCGTACCTGAATTCGCCAATGTCCCAGAGAGTGTTCGCCCATTGATCCCAACTGCGAATGCAGAGGACGTCACCGCAGCTGAAACCGTCAGGTTCCCGCTATTTTGCAACTGACCGGAAATGTTTCCGACGCCGATGGCTTCGACACTTGCCTGTGACGCATTGCTTGCTGCGATGCTTATCGCGCCGCTGTTTTGCAGGGTTCCGGAAACCGTGTTCGCCGAAATGCCTTCTACACGCGCGTCGGAACCGTCCGTAGTGATTGCGATTGTACCGCTATTGGCCACAGACCCAGAGATATTGGACAAGCGAAAGCCGCTGACCTCGATGCTGGATCCCTGGACATTCATTTGGATCGTTCCCGAGTTTGTCAGACGTCCCGAGACATCCCTCGTGTCGATCCCGTAGGCGGTCGCGTGACTTGCCGCGGATAGTGAAAGGTCCAGTGTACCCGAGTTGTTCAGTGTCCCCGCCACGCTTTGGGCGACAATGCCATACGCCTCGCCGCTTGAGGCGTTCTGAGCGCTGACCACAACGTTTCCGACGTTGTTCAAGACACCCGAACTACCAATGTCCTGCACCATAATGCCCTGTGCAGAGGGGCTGTCACCGGTTGCTGTGACTGTCATGGTGCCACTGTTTTGCAGTGTCCCCGTCAGGTCGCCTGCTTCGATACCTATTGCGTTGGCGTCAGATGATGAGATGGCTGAAACCGTCAACGTTCCTGTGTTTGTGACGCTGCCGCTTACGTCATTGACCAGAATACCGATTGCGGTAGCACTTCCGCTTGTGGCTTCTGCCCGGGCGAAGATACTGCCACTGTTCGCAACAGATCCACCAATATTGGCGGCTCTGATCCCGCGGGCACCCGCACTTGTGACACCATCTGCCCTGACGTCCAGCGTGCCGGAGTTCGTGACGGATCCCAGAACGTCCACAAAGTTCAGCCCGTCAGCAAAGGCGCTGCTTGCATTGGCGATTGCCTGAACATTGACCGAACCGCTATTGGTTAACGTGCCGGTACTGGCCATGTTACCAACGTCAAACCCGTCGACATTGACACTCAAGCCGTTCGCCACCCCGTTCAAAGAACCAGTGTTGTTCACCGAACCGGTGATTCCAGTGCCGCCGTCGCTGACTTCTATGATGTCAAAAAAAGCACCACCATTCGTCGTGGTGACATCGACTGTCAGGGCGCCGTTGTTCTCCAAATGGCCTGACATCCTCAGAATTTCGATGACATCAGCACTTGCATTTGTGTTGCCGTCCACTTGAATCCGGACTGTGCCAGTGTTGGTCAGGTTCCCTGCAAGATCGTTAATCTCGATTCCGTCTCCACCTGCGTTTCCGGTCAGACTTGTAGCAGCAACGCTTATTGGACCCGAATTGACGACCTGACCCGTTGCCAGATCGACCTGAATGCCATCCACATTAGCGGAAAAGCCATCCGTGGATGCCGTGACATCGATGCGACCCGTGTTCGTCAGCACCCCTGCGACACTGGTCGATCGGATACCGTCGGCGACCGCTCTGCTGCTCGTGTCTACATCCACATCGATCGTGCCTGAATTCGTGAGTGTTCCGGCAACGGCCCCTGTCTGAATGCCCGCAGCCGTTCCAAGTGTTAAAGCAGAATTGGCTATGCTGATTGTCCCGGTATTCTGAACAGAGCCGTTTACGTCCCCCAGAACGTCGATACCTTTCAGGTTCGCGGAATCGCCTGCTGCCGCGCCCATCGTGATCGTGCCCGAGTTCAGAACAGACCCGGTCAAGGTTCCATTTATGTCAATCGCAGCGCGGGTCCTGTTCACACCTTCCGGTGACGACAGCAACCCGTCATTGGTCAGGGTACTTGTGTAGTCCGGCACATTGACAACAACGAGGCCCGGGCCCGAGAGCGGGTTTACGACAATCGACCCTGAACTGGTGATCGTGTGATCTTCATCCGAAGCACTTACCAAAGGCGTGGTTTGAGCGGTCGAGATGACATCCGCACCTGCGCTTCCGACTGAAAGTGCTACAAGCGACGCTGTGCTTAAAAAAAGCGATGGCGCGATGCTTGCCACCTTACCTTTGAATTTCGTCAAACGACCACCGCGCGCAACCGCGCGTTTCTTCTGCTCAGTCAGCATAAAACCCCGCCTCACCTGGCTATGTTTCCATTCCCCGTGCCCTCGGTTCGTTCCGAAGTGCACTTGCATTGCGCACCTGTTTAGACACGCGTCAGGACATGGTTAAAGGGTCAATAGAGGCAGGATTATGTCTGAATTTGCTCTTTAGACCTTTGGTTTATGCCTTATTTTTATGTGTTTATTCCAACCTGAGACTTCCCGAGGGAATGCGCCCCAGATTCGATCAGATTGTCGGGGTCTGAATCAAAAACTCATGCAACAGACCCGCCGTCGGTCAGGTCTTCCAGAAGCGCACTCAGCAATTGCGTTTTCCCGGCATATCCAGATTTCTTGTAAATCGAATTGGTCTGAGCCTTGATCGTGCCTTCCTTGGCATTTCGGATTTCCGCCATCTCGGCCGTCGAGCAACCCTTGATCAAAAGCCGGGTGACTTCTCGTTCGGCATCAGAGAACGACCATTCTTCGAAATAGGCGTTCAACAGATCCTCGAAGGCCCCGGACGCCCGAGCGACCTTATCCTCGAGCGTTTCCTGGTACCGGCGCATTTTCAGCACCTCGTTCCCCAACACCATGATCGCGCCGAACAAAGACAGCATGATCAGCACTTCCCAGACGTGTATTTCATCCCATTCGTCGATCCAGGCCACGCCCATAGCTTCGCCGATGTCTTCAAACAGCATCACACAAGCGCAAAACAATGAGGCGAAGAAAGAGAAAGTCAGGCGTTTTTTCGAAGGCATCGACGGAACCATGGTAATTGAGAATTTTCGAGACTGCCTATGTAAATCCTCAGGATCACACAAGCCCAAGAGAGGGGACACGACCAAAACATCCGTTTGTCCCACCCGGATCGGGTTCGCGCTGCGCAAATCGCTAACTGACGCAGGGATTCAGAGACGTTGAGGTCGCACCGAACGGTTTATCCGCACTTAGAATGCCCGCAACTGCGGCAGGTCATGCAGCCCTCGATCATCACCATGTCGTACTGACCGCAGGACGGGCAGGCTTTGCCGCGTGGGGCGTCCATGTTGACGACTTGTGCCTGCGGGTCGGATTTCAGCCCCATCCCCTCGCCTTCCAGAAAACCGATATTGATCATGTGCTGTTCGATCACTCCGCCAATCGCGGCCAGAATGGACGGGATGTATTTCCCCTGCACCCAGGCCCCACCGCGCGGATCGAACACGGCCTTCAGTTCTTCAACCACAAAGGACACATCACCACCGCGCCGGAATACGGCCGAGATCATGCGGGTCAGAGCCAGCGTCCAGGCATAATGCTCCATGTTCTTCGAGTTGATGAACACTTCAAACGGGCGACGGCGGCCTCCAATGACGATATCGTTGATGGTCAGGTAAATCGCGTGCTCGCTGTCGGGCCACTTCAATTTGTAAGTGGACCCTTCCAACGCCTGCGGACGGTCCAGCGGTTCGGACATGTAAATCACGTCTCCGCCATCGACCTCATGGGGCGCGTCCGCGCTTTCTCCGGGCACTTTGTCGTCGCTTTCCGAAACGGTCAGGACCGAACCGGTCACATCATTCGGGCGATAGGTCGTGCAGCCTTTGCAACCCTGATCCCAGGCCTGCATGTAGACGTCTTTAAAGGCGTCAAAGCTGATATCCTCGGGGCAGTTGATCGTCTTGGAAATCGAACTGTCGATCCATTTCTGCGCCGCCGCCTGCATTTTGACGTGATCAGACGGGGACAGGGTTTGCGCGTTGACGAAATAGTCTGGCAGTTCTGTGTCACCGAACTTATCGCGCCACATCTGCACTGCATAGTCCACGACCTCTTCTTCGGTCCGCGAACCGTCTTTCTGCAAAACCTTGCGCGTGTAAGCGTAGGCAAAAACCGGCTCGATACCCGACGACACATTCCCCGCGTACAAAGAGATCGTCCCGGTCGGCGCAATCGAGGTCAAAAGCGCATTGCGGATACCATGGTCTCGGATCGCGTCGCGCACATCCTCATCCATCTGAAGCATCGTACCGCTGGCCAGATATTTCTCGGCGTTGAAGAGGGGGAACGCCCCTTTTTCCTTCGCCAAGTCGACCGACGCCAGATACGCGGCGCGGGCGATGGCGTGCAACCAGCGCTCGGTCTGACGCGCCGCCTCGTCCGAGCCATAGCGCAGGCCCAGCATCAACAGCGCATCCGCCAGACCGGTTACGCCAAGACCGATGCGGCGCTTGTCTTGCGCCTCAGCCTCTTGCTCGGCCAGCGGGAATTTCGAGGCGTCCACCACGTTGTCCATCATCCGAACAGCGGTGGCGACAAGCTTTTGCAAAGCCTCCTCGTCCAGATGGGCTGCGTCCTCAAACGGGTCCGCGACCAGACGCGCCAGATTGATCGAACCCAGCAGACACGCGCCATAAGGTGGCAGAGGCTGCTCACCACACGGGTTGGTGGCGGCAATGGTTTCAACGTAGCTGAGGTTGTTGGCCTGATTGATGCGGTCGATGAAGATCACGCCCGGCTCGGCATAGTCATAAGTCGCCTGCATGATCTTGTTCCACAGATCACGCGCCTGAACGATGTGATAAACCTTGTTGTCAAACACCAGCTCCCACGGGCCATCGGCTTTGACGGCCTCCATGAACGGATCAGTTACAAGCACCGACATGTTGAACATGCGCAGACGGGCCGGATCGGATTTGGCGGTGATGAACTGTTCGATATCGGGATGGTCGCAGCGCATGGTCGCCATCATCGCCCCACGACGTGATCCTGCGGACATGATCGTGCGGCACATGGCATCCCACACATCCATGAAACTCAGCGGGCCCGAGGCATCCGCTGCAACGCCCTTCACATCTGCACCGCGCGGTCGGATGGTCGAGAAATCATACCCTATCCCCCCGCCCTGCTGCATGGTCAGCGCGGCCTCTTTCAGCATATCGAAAATGCCGCCCATGCTGTCGGGCACGGTGCCCATGACAAAGCAGTTGAACAGTGTCACCTGCCGCGCTGTGCCCGCACCCGCCGTGATCCGCCCCGCAGGCAGGTATTTGAAATCCTCCAGCGCCTGATAGAACTCCTCTTCCCAATGCGCCGGGTCTTTTTCGACCCGCGCCAGATCGCGGGCAATGCGCCGCCAACTGTCTTCCACCGTTTGATCGATGGGTGTGCCGTCCGCTTGTTTAAAGCGGTATTTCATGTCCCAGATCTGCTCGGCGATGGGGGCGGCAAAGCGGCTCATTGGTGATTCCCTGTTCTGAAAGAGGTATTCAGAGTACCCTAATTCACCCCTGCACCACAACACCTTGATGACTGCGTGCTGTGAGCTACAATATAAAGATCGACCTTGGGACGACTCTGTGGGAAAGCTGTGGATAAGTACGTAAACCTCATAAAACTGTCTGTCGGGTCAGAAAGCGTCGATACGCTGATAGCCTGGCAGGATAGCCGCAAGCCGCTGTATCAAGATGGCTGTCCGCGCCACGTGACCCGCATGTGGCCCAAGCGCGAGGCCGAGATTCTGAATGGCGGCTCGATCTATTGGGTCATCAAGGGCGTGATCCAGTGTCGCCAACGCATCCTGCGATTGGATGAGGTGATCGGTCAGGACGGCATCCGCCGTTGTGCCATTGTGCTAGACCCCGAGGTCCATCGGACTCAGAACGCCCTGAAGCGCCCGTTTCAGGGATGGCGTTATCTCAAGCCTGAGGACACACCAGCTGATTTGCCCAAAAACCGCGAACAGGACGACGCCCTGCCCGATGATTTGAACCGCGCGCTTGCGGAAATCGGTGTGCTTTAGCGCAGCCGATCCAAAAGGTCAGACAGAACCGCTTTCTCCGCCGCGTCGTACTTCGCCACCCGACTGCGCCACAGCGTCGCCTGCGATTGCAGGATCAGACCATCTGACAGGATCTTCAGGTGGTTGGCTCGCAGCGTTTCGCCGGTCGAGGTGATATCGGCAATCGCTTCGGCGGTTTCGTTCATCACCGTGCCTTCGGTCGCGCCCTGGCTGTCGACCAGAGTGTAATCGGCCACACCTGCATCGGTCAGGAACTCGCGCACCAGCCGGTGATACTTGGTCGCAATCCGAAGGCGGTGGCCATGGGTCTTTCGAAACGCCGCAGCAGCGGCATCCAGATCGTCAAGCGTATCCACATCGACCCAACAGGCTGGCGTTGCAATGATCAGATCCGCCTTGCCGAAACCAAGCTGAGAAATCTCTTCCAACTGTTGTTCCCAACGCGGCAGTTTCTCGTGCACCAGATCAATCCCGGTGACACCCAGATGAATCCGCCCCGCCGCCAATTCACGCGGGATTTCCCCGGCAGACAGCAGAACCAATGAGACCCCATCGATCCCTTCGACCTTGCCCGCATATTCCCGATCTGATCCGCTGCGGGACAAAGCAATGCCACGCTTCTCGAACCACGAGAAGGTCTTTTCCATCAACCGGCCCTTCGAGGGCACGCCCAGTTTCAGGCTCATTGCGCGCCCTCCTCGATCTCGAGCATCAGGTCAGGGCGCAGCACGCCCCCAACGGCCGGGATTTCGGCCCCGTTGCCCAATTGCCGGGTCAGCGCATCATAGCGTCCGCCGGTCGCGATCGGAGGCAGATCGGGTCGGCCTTCGGCATAAAAGCCAAAAACGAACCCATCGTAATACTCCATCGAGGTCCGGCCATAGGCAGCCTCGAAATCCAAGCGCGCGACATCGACACCACGCGCCTGCAACGCAGCTACGCGCGCCTCCAGCCGGTCCAGCGCCGGGGTGATCTGTGGCAAATCCACCGCGACGTCGCGCAGTTGCTCCATCGCGAAGGGCATGGTCTCGCGCACATTCAGCAGCGTTTCCAGGCCGACAAGTTCATTGTCAGAAATTGGTGGGGTCTCACGATCTTCGCGCAAGGCTTGGATCCGCGCCTCGATTTCCGAGGCCCGACGTTTACCGATCATCGGCACGTCAAACACCATCGGATCAGGGGCATTCAGCAGATCAGACCGCAAATCGGGCTCTGGCGTCCGGCCCGCGTAACGATCCAGCAGAACACGGAACCGGCGTGGCCGCCACAGATGGCGCATCAGCGCAGCTTTGCGACGCTCGGTCGTGCGCAACCCGGCTACTGCGGCTGTCAGGATACCGATATCCCCGGTGGCCGCACGCAACGGCAACCCGCGCAGTTGCAAGGCAAAAAGCGAAAACACCTCGGCATCGGCCCCGGCGGGATCGTTCCGGTCAAACACCTCATAGCCGACCTGAATGTATTCATTGGCCCGATCCGGGTCGTGTTCCTGCCGCCTAAAAACCTCACCCGAATAGGTATAGCGCGCGGGCTCGGCCCCGTCGCTCATGTGCATCTGCACCACTGGCAACGTGAAGTCCGGGCGCAGCATCTGTTCGCCGCGCAGGGCGTCCGAGGTCACATAGGCGCGGGCGCGGATGTCTTCGCCGTAAAGATCCAGCAAAGTCTCCGCCGGCTGCAACAGGGGCGTATCCACGACCTGAGCGCCAGCCGCCTCAAACCGGACACGCATCATCGCGGCGCGGGCCTGTATCTGGGAGCGGTTGGGCATGGCTCAGTCCTGACTGTCCAGAATTTCGCGCACCTTGGCGACCAGATCGCCACGTGGCACTTCGAACTGGCTGGGGCGTTCTTTCCACTCCTCCAGCGTCGCGCTTTCGGCGATCTTGGCACCAAGGATCAGGTCCTTGATCTGCACGATCCCGTTGGCCTTTTCGTCACCGCCTTCGATCACCGCGATCGGAGAGTTCCGCTTGTCTGCGTATTTCAGCTGATTGCCGAAGTTCTTGGGATTGCCCAAGTAGACTTCAGCCCGGATACCAGCGTTACGCAGCTCGGCGACCATGGCCTGATAGTCAGCCATCCGGTCGCGGTCCATTACGGTAACAACCACCGGACCTGTTGCTTGGGCCGCGATCCGGCCTTTTTCGCGAAGCGCGGCCAGCAGGCGGTCAACACCGATGGAGATGCCAGTTGCAGGCACTTCCTGCCCGGTGAACCGCTTGACCAAATCGTCATAGCGACCACCGCCCGAGACCGACCCGAACTGCCGCTTGCGGCCCTTCTCGTCAAAAATCTCAAACGTCAGTTCAGCCTCGTAGACCGGCCCGGTGTAGTAACCGAGACCACGCACGACCGAGGGATCAATCTCGATCCGGTCCGAACCATAACCGCCCGCATCCAGCAGCGCGCCAATCTGTTCCAACTCGGCGATGCCATCCGCGCCGATCTTGCTGTCGCCCACAGCGGTGCGCAAGTTGGCCAGCGTTCCGGCAGTATCCGCAGCCTTTGAGGTCAAAAACGCAATCACGGGCTCGGCCTGATCATCGCTCAGGCCCACGCCGTCGATAAACGCACCCGAGGCGTCCAGACGACCCTTGGTCAGTAGCTCACGCACACCGGCCTCACCCACCTTGTCGAACTTGTCGATGGTGCGCAGAACGTTGTCGCGGGCAGCGGCGTCCTCGCCTAGACCCATCGCCTCGAGCACACCGTTCAGAACCTTGCGGTTGTTGACCCGCACCAGATAGTCGCCACGCGGAATGCCGACGGTCTCAAGCGTATCCGACAACATCGCGCAAATCTCGGCGTCTGCAGCCATCGAGGCCGTGCCCACCGTATCCGCATCGCACTGATAAAACTGACGATACCGCCCCGGCCCCGGCTTTTCATTCCGCCAGACCGGGCCCATCGCATAGCGGCGATAAGGCGTCGGCAGGTCGTTGCGGTGCTGCGCATATACCCGCGCCAAGGGCGCAGTCAGGTCATAGCGCAAGGCCATCCAATCGCCATTGCCGCCTTCGTCAAATTCCTGCCACGCAAACACACCTTCGTTTGGGCGATCCACATCGGGCAGGAACTTGCCCAACGCTTCGACAGTTTCAACCGCGCTGCTTTCCAAGGCGTCAAACCCGTAACGATGATAGACCCCCGCAATCGTCCGCAGCATCTCGGTGCGCTGCGTGACTTCCTCGCCGAAATAGTCACGGAACCCTTTTGGCGTTACGGCCTTGGGGCGGGGCTGTTTCTTGGGCTTGGCCATCGGGGGCGTCCTTCACGGGTCATGTTCCGCGCGCGGTCTATCCCATGGCCCGCATCGGGGCAAGGCGCGCTTTCGCTGGCCATGGCGGCACAGGGTCGCTATGACCGGCCCATCAAGGAGAGCCCCATGCAGCATCTGGAAGAACAGATCGCCCATCTGACCCGTACGGTCGAAGAACTGAACACGGTTGTCACCCGTCAACAAGGTGAGATCGACCGCCTGACGCGTCGGGTCGAGATGCTGTTGCAACGCGAGGCAGAACGCGCGCAGGAAGGATCAGGCGGCGTTGTCTTTGGTGACGAACGCCCACCGCATTACTGAGGCGCTACAGCCCCAGCGTTGATTTCACCGCATTGTCGACGACACCGCCCAAAAGGGCGTTCTTGTCTGCCGCGCACCCCTCGGACAAAGCAGCAATGAAGGTTTCGCGCAGCTGGGCTTTTTCCTCATCGGTCGTCGCGTGATCTTCGATGTTGATTTGCCGATTGTAGAGTGAAAGGGCCGTCATCTTCTCAACAACGGACACAACAAAAGCTTCGTCGCCATCTGCTTCTTCCGCAATCGAGGCGCAGGTGTAGTGCATGACAGGCAGTGCGTCCTGCACCATCTGCTCCGCCGCATCATCAGCCAGCGCAGCGCCGGAGAGAGACACGCAAATCCCTACAACAAAGGTCTTGGTTAGGGTCATACGCATGGCGATCACTTCCAGTTATGTCCGATAATTGCACCGGCCACACCGCCGATGGCCGCCCCTTTGCCGTCACCGATCAAAGCGCCCACGCCAGCACCGATCAGGGCACCCTCGATCGTCTGCTTTTTCTTTTTGTCATCCTTGTCATCCGCCAGACCCGCTGAGGCGGCCACCAAAGCCAGCGATGCTGCCGCACCAAATACTATCGTTCTGAACGTGAGACCTGCAAACGTCATATCAATGCCCTCCCATGGCATGACCTAAAGACATCTCTGTCAGATCAGCCTAACGAGGCACTAACTGCCTGGCAACAAAGCGGTGTCAGATCTCTTCGACGCTCAGCACACCTTCCAGCGATTTGATTGCACCCTTGATCTGCGGGTTGATCGGGAACTCGCGCCCAAGATCCATCTCAACGTCGCCCGGCAGGCTTGGGTCCAACAGCAGCAATTGGATCGGACCCCGCGCCGCGCCTTTGGCAGCAGACGCGGCGTCTTCCAGCACTTTGGCGACGGTTGGTACCGCCTGCGCTTCGTCAACGAAAATACGCAGCCCGGTTGCCCCGGCATCGGCCACCAGCGACTCCGCCGGTCCAACCGACCGACCCAGCAGCTTGAGCTGATCGGATTCCATCGTTGCCTCGGCGGTCAGCACGACCTGCGCCCCGGTTTCCAAAAACTCGCGGCATTTCTCCAATGTGTCCGAAAACAGCGTGACCTCGTAAGCGCCTGTTGGATCCGAGAGCTGCGCAAAAGCAAAGCGGTTGCCCTTGGCCGATTTTCGCTCCTGCCGTCCGGCAACAACACCGGCCATCTTGGCGATCAGTGGGCCTGAACGGGCCTTTTCCGTCACCTCATCCAGCGTCAGCACCTGTTTGCGTTTCAGCGCAGGCATGTAATCGTCCAACGGGTGCCCTGAGAGGTAAAAGCCAATGGCCTTGAATTCCTCGCTCAGCCGTTCGGCAGGCAACCAGTCCGGCGTTGGTGAGAGGCGGGGTTCGGGCAGGTCGTCGCCTGCCTCACCAAACAGAGACACCTGGTTCGAGTTCTTCTGCTCATGGATCGCCGCCGAATACTGCACCAAACGGTCAAGGCTTTCGAACACACGACGACGGTTCTTGTCGAGCTCGTCAAACGCCCCTGCGCGCGCCAGCATTTCCAACGGGCGTTTGCCGACTTTCTTCAGATCCACTCGGCGGGCAAAGTCGAACAGGTTGACGAAGGGTTTTTCGCTCTTTTCATCCTGCGCACCTCCGGCGCGACGCCCCTCGACCACAACGTTCATCGCCTCGACGCCCACGTTTTTCAGCGCGCCCAGCGCATAGACCAGTTCGCCATTTACAACATCGAACGTCGCCAAAGAGCGGTTCACACAAGGCGGCACATAGGGCAATTCCAGGCCCTTGCGGACCTCTTCGAAGTAAACGGCCAACTTGTCGGTCAGGTGGATATCGCAGTTCATGACGCCTGCCATGAACTCGACGGGATGGTTCGCTTTCAGCCACCCAGTCTGATAGCTGACCACCGCATAGGCGGCCGCGTGGGACTTGTTGAAGCCGTAGTTGGCGAATTTCTCCAGCAGGTCGAAAACCTCGGATGCCTTCTTGGCGTCCACGCCATTCTCGCCCGCGCCTTTTTCAAACTTGGGGCGTTCGGCATCCATCGCCTCTTTGATCTTCTTACCCATCGCGCGGCGCAGCAGGTCGGCACCGCCAAGGCTGTATCCCGCCATCACCTGCGCGATTTGCATCACCTGCTCCTGGTACACGATGATGCCCTGCGTTTCCTCAAGAATATGGTCGATCAACGGGTGCACAGACTCGATCTTCCGCAGCCCGTTCTTGACCTCACAATAAGTCGGGATGTTTTCCATCGGGCCGGGACGGTACAGCGCCACAAGGGCCACGATATCCTCGATGCAGGTGGGTTTCATACGCTTGAGCGCATCCATCATACCCGAAGATTCCACCTGGAACACCGCCACGGTCTTGGCTGCCGAGTAGAGCTTATACGTCGCTTCATCGTCCAGCGGGATGGCGTTGATCTGGTTCTCAGCCCCTTCGGCGGGTTCATACAGTTCCGTTCCATCCGCCGCGATGTGCAAAGGTCGACCGGACTTGAAGATCAGATCCATGGCGTTCTGGATGACGGTCAGGGTTTTCAGGCCCAAAAAGTCGAACTTAACCAATCCTGCCTGTTCGACCCATTTCATATTAAACTGGGTCGCGGGCATATCCGAGCGCGGATCCTGATACAGGGGCACAAGCGCGTCCAAAGGCCGGTCCCCGATCACCACGCCTGCCGCGTGGGTCGAGGCATTTCGCAACAAGCCTTCGACCTGTTGGCCGTAGGTCAGAAGGCGATCCACCACCTCTTCATTGCGCGCCTCTTCACGCAGACGGGGTTCGTCCTTCAGGGCTTTCTCAATGGAAACCGGCTTGACGCCTTCGACCGGTATCATCTTGGACAGGCGATCCACCTGCCCATAAGGCATTTGCAAAACGCGCCCGATATCCCGCACGGCAGCTTTGGACAGCAACGCGCCGAAGGTGATGATCTGCCCCACCTTGTCGCGCCCGTATTTCTGCTGCACGTAACGGATCACCTCTTCCCGGCGATCCATGCAAAAGTCGATATCGAAGTCGGGCATCGAAACCCGCTCGGGGTTCAGGAAGCGTTCGAACAGCAGTGAATACCGCAGCGGATCAAGGTCGGTGATCGTCAGCGCATAAGCCACCAGCGACCCCGCGCCCGAACCCCGCCCCGGCCCCACCGGAATGTCGTGATCTTTGGCCCATTGAATGAAATCAGCAACGATCAGGAAGTAACCGGGGAACCCCATGCCTTCGATGATGCCCAGTTCGAAATCCAACCGTTCCTGATATTCTTCTGGCGTTACCGCGTGGGGGATCACTGCCAGTCGCTTCTGTAGTCCTTCATTGGCGATACGGCGCAGTTCGGCCACCTCGTCATCGGCAAACTTCGGCAGGATCGGATCGCGGCGATAGGCCATAAAGGCGCAGCGTTTGGCAATCTCGACCGTGTTCTCGATGGCCTCTGGCAAGTCGGCAAAAAGCGTCACCATCTCCTGCTGCGACTTGAAGTAATGCTGTGCGGTAAGACGGCGGCGGCCGTCTTGCTGGTCGACATAAGCCCCTTCGGCGATGCAGATCAGGGCATCATGCGCCTCATACATATCCGAGGTCGGGAAGTAGACATCATTGGTGGCGACCAGCGGCAGGTTTTTGGCATAAGCCATCTCCACATGACCACGTTCTGTCAGGCGCTCAGCCTCGGGCTGGCCGTCCTCCCCCGGATGGCGCTGAAGTTCGATATAAAGGCGATCCGGGAACATCCCGGCCAACCGATCCACAAGCGCCTCAGCCGCCGGGCGCTGCCCCTGTTGCAACAGGATCCCCACCGGTCCATCCGGCCCACCGGTCAGACAGATAAGGCCATCTGAACGCTCGGCCAACTCATCCAGCGTGACCTGCGGCAACTGCCCGCCCTTGTCCACATAAAGGCAGGAGCTCAGCTTCATCAGGTTTTCATAACCCACCTCGGATTGCGCCAGCAAAACCAGCGGCGCAGGCGCTTTGGGCTTTTCGCCGGGCTGTGCCTGCACGAAGGTCAGATCAACCTGGCAACCCATGATTGGTTGTATGCCGGCCCCGCTGGCCGAGACCGAGAACTCCAGTGCCGAGAACATCGAATTGGTGTCCGTCACGGCGACGGCGGGCATCTCCATCTTCTCGCACAAAGCGGGCAGCTTTTTCAGCCGCACAGCGCCTTCCAACAGTGAATATTCGGTGTGAACGCGGAGGTGAATGAATCGAGGATTGCTGCTCATACGGGTTAAGCTATCCCAGCCTGTCGCGCTGCAAAAGCGGGAACCTTAGCTTTGGGATGCACAAAAAATCGGCGCTGATTATTCGGCTTTTTCAGAAGGTGCTTCGGGATTGAACGGGCATCGCATTCAAAAAGCGCTTTATTTACAAACCCCTGCCTTCTACACGAAAGCAAGAATTACATGCCGCGCGTTCCGAATGGTACATCATATAGGCAGTTTTTCTTGCCAGATAAGCCGCGCTGTTTCTAACATCTCACGGCAAGCACTTCGCCCGCCGCTCTTTCTACGTCGCATCGAAGGAGGGCCCAGAGGGCGCAACAGGGTAACGCGACGGGTTTCTCGAATGAATATCACGTTTCTTCTGAACGGAGAGACAGTGGAGCTGGCGGATGTCAATCCAACGGCGACCCTTCTGGATTGGCTGCGCGAAGATCGCGGCCTGACCGGCACCAAAGAAGGCTGCAACGAAGGCGATTGCGGGGCCTGCACCGTCATGGTGACGGATGAGGGTGGTCACAAGGCTCTGAACTCCTGCATCCTGTTTCTGCCCCAATTGCACGGCAAGGCTGTGCGTACTGTGGAAGGCGCCAGCGGCCCGAATGGTGAAGCCCATCCGGTACAGCAAGCGATGGTGGACCTGCATGGATCTCAATGCGGGTTCTGCACGCCCGGGTTTGTCATGTCGATGGTTGCCAGTCATGCGAATGGTGCGACAGATCATGACACGCAGCTTGCGGGGAATCTGTGCCGCTGCACCGGTTACGCCCCAATCATCCGCGCCGCCGAAGCCGTCGAGGCCGACCCAACCCCAAAATGGATCACCGACGACCGGTCCTTCTCTTGTTTACAAATACCTCGGGGGGAGGCCGCAGGCCGGGGGGCAGAGCCCCCCTTCCTCCCCAACAGCGCTGACGAACTGGCGTCTCTGTTTGCCGAACACCCCAGCGCCACCCTGGTTGCCGGTGCAACTGATGTGGGCTTATGGGTCACAAAGCAGTTGCGCGAACTGGACCCGGTCATATTCCTCAACCGCTGCGAAGATCTGAAGGAAATCACAATCTCAGACACCGAAATCCGTTTCGGAGCAATGGTCGACATGAACCGCATGGGGGCCGCGCTGGCCGATCCGCATCCGTCCTATGCCGAGATGATCCGCCGCTACGCAAGCGTGCAGGTTCGCCACGCAGCGACCGTGGGCGGTAACATCGCCAATGGCTCACCCATCGGCGACAACCCACCCGCACTGATCGCGCTGGGTGCTACATTGCATCTGCGCAAAGGCGATGAGAAACGGTCGATCCCGTTGGAAGAGTTCTTTATTGACTATGGCACGCAGGATCGCGCCCCCGGCGAGTTCGTCGAGGCCGTCAGCTTCCCGCGTCAGCCCGACAGGTTGAAGGTCTACAAGCTCAGCAAACGGTTCGATCAGGACATTTCGGCCGTGTGCGGGTGTTTCAATATCACTGTCTCGGACGGCACGGTCGCCCAAGCACGGATAGCGTTTGGCGGAATGGCAGGTATTCCGAAACGCGCCACCCATGTCGAGGCCGCACTGATCGGCAAACCCTGGACACGCGAGACCGTTCAGGCCGCGCTGCCCGCCTTTGCCGACGATTTCTCACCACTCACGGACATGCGCGCCTCGGCAACTTATCGTCTGGAAACGGCCAAAGCGATGCTGGAGCGCTATTTCCTCGAAGACCAAGGTGAAATCACCAACGTGTTGGAGGTTTCAGCATGAGCGTGACCAAACCCCTCCCCCACGACGCGGCACCGCTGCACGTGTCCGGCTCGGCGCGGTATGTGGATGACATCCCGACGCCCAAAGGCACACTGCATCTGGCATTTGGTCTCAGCCCGATTGCCAAGGGTAAGATCACCGCGATGGATCTGTCGGGTGTGAAGGCCGCCGAAGGTGTTGTGATGGTGATGACGGCGGATGACCTGCCGTTCGCCAACGACGTCTCGCCCTCGATCCATGATGAACCACTGCTGTCGGACGGCACCGTTCACTATATCGGCCAGCCCGTATTTCTGGTTGTCGCCACCAGCCACCTTGCCGCCCGCAAGGCAGCCCGTCTGGGCAAGATCGACTATGCCGAGGACACTCCGATCCTGACAGTTGAGGATGCGCTTGCTGCGGACAGTCGGTTCGAGGACGGGCCGCGCATATACGCCAAAGGTGACGCGGACGCAGCCATCGCAGGCGCGGAACATGTGATCGAAGGTACGTTCGAGCTTGGCGGACAGGAACACTTTTATCTGGAAGGTCAGGCCGCGTTGGCTGTGCCGAATGAGGGCGCGGATATGCTGGTGCACAGTTCGACCCAGCACCCGACTGAAATTCAGCACAAGGTGGCAGATGCCTTGGGCGTTCCGATGCACGCTGTCCGTGTCGAAACCCGCCGTATGGGCGGCGGCTTTGGCGGCAAGGAAAGCCAGGGGAATGCGCTGGCCGTCGCTTGCGCCGTTGCCGCGCGTGCAACCGGCAAAGCCTGCAAGATGCGCTATGACCGCGACGATGACATGATCATTACGGGCAAACGCCACGCGTTCCGCATTTCATATAAAGCCGGGTTCGATAAACATGGCCATATTCAGGGCGTCTCGTTCCTTCACTACGCCATCTGCGGTTGGGCGCAGGACTTGTCCCTGCCCGTGGCCGACCGGGCGATGCTGCATTCGGACAATGCTTATCTGCTGCCCAATGCGCGGATCGAAAGCCACCGGTTGAAAACCAACACCCAATCCGCCACCGCCTATCGCGGGTTCGGAGGCCCGCAGGGCATGGTCGGGATCGAACGTGTGATGGATCACGCCGCGTTTGAACTGGGGCTGGACCCGGTCGAGCTGCGCCGCCGGAATTACTATGAACCGGCGCATGCGGTGACCGAGACGCAACCAGCTGAAAAACCGCAAGGCCACCCCGACCCACACGAAGACCTGACCAGCCGGGGCGCGGTTGAAACCGGGAACGCGCCGGTGCGTCCCCTTCCCGCCGGAGGTAACACGACGCCCTATGGCATGGAGGTCAGTGATTTCGAGTTGCACGGCATGACCGAAGCGCTTCTGAAATCAAGCGACTACGCTGCGCGCAAGGCCGCGATCCAGAAATGGAATGCCGAGAATAGTGTGATCAAGAAGGGCATCGCCTTCTCTCCGGTCAAGTTCGGGATCTCCTTCACCCTGACCCACCTCAATCAGGCGGGTGCGCTTGTGCATGTATACCAAGACGGCTCGGTCCATCTGAACCACGGTGGCACCGAAATGGGACAGGGCCTGTTCCAGAAAGTCGCGCAAGTCGCTGCCTCGCGCTTTGGCGTTCCGCTTGAGATGGTGAAGATCACCGCCACCGACACCGCCAAGGTGCCCAACACCTCGGCCACGGCGGCGTCCTCGGGCAGTGACCTGAACGGCATGGCAGTGAAAGCCGCTTGTGATACGATCCGCGACCGGATGGCCGATTATCTGGCGGAACGGCATCAGGCTGATCCGTCTGCCGTCACATTCTCGGATGGCCACGTTTTGGTCGGGGAAGAAAAGTACACCTTCGCCGAAGCGGCAGCGCTGGCCTATCAGGGCCGGATCAGTTTGTCGGCAACCGGGTTTTATAAAACACCCAAGATCGAATGGGACCGGATCGCTGGACGCGGCCGTCCGTTCTTCTACTTCGCCTACGGCGCGGCGATCACCGAGGTTGCCGTCGACACCCTGACCGGTGAAAACCGCATTTTACGCACGGATATACTGCATGACGCGGGCGCATCGCTGAACCCCGCGCTGGATATCGGGCAGGTCGAAGGCGGTTACGTACAAGGTGCGGGGTGGCTGACGACCGAAGAGCTGGTCTGGGATGGCAAGGGCAATCTGCGCACGCACGCACCATCGACCTACAAGATTCCGGCCTGTTCCGATCGACCGGATATTTTCAATGTCGCGCTTTGGAATGGCGCGAACCGCGAGGACACGATTTATCGCTCGAAAGCGGTTGGCGAACCGCCCTTCATGTTGGGCATCTCGGCATGGCTGGCCTTGTCGAACGCCGTCGCGGCCTGTGGCGATACCTACCCCGCGCTCGACGCACCTGCCACGGCCGAAGAAGTCTGGCGCGGTGTCCAAAGGATGAAGGGAGGCATCTGATGGGATTTGACCTGGAGGCTTTGAGGGAGGCGGTCGAAACCCATGGACGAGTGGTCCGGGTGGTTATTGCCGGGATCAAAGGATCGTCTCCGCGCGAGGTTGGCGCGGCCATGCTTGTCTGGAAGGACAGTCAAAGCGGCACCATCGGCGGAGGGACGCTGGAATATCAAGCAGCCAAGGCGGCGCGGGCACAGACCCAGGCTTCGCGCCTGACACATCACGCGCTTGGACCCGAGATGGGTCAATGTTGTGGTGGCGCGGTTTCGCTGCTCAGCGAGGTCTATGACCGCGCGGCGCTGGAAACGCTGGATGAAACTCTCATCGCGCGCGCCACATCTGGCGAAGAAATGCCGCTGTCGGTCAAACGAGTGCTGGCAACCGCGCGTGGTCAGGGCATTCCGCCTGAACCCCAGATGGTTGACGGCTGGATGATTGAGCCAGTGCACAAACCAAACCGGAACCTTTGGATTTGGGGTGCCGGTCATGTCGGACGGGCTTTGGTGGATGTTTTCTCACCGCTGCCCGACCTTGCGATCACCTGGATCGACACCGGCTTGGATCGGTTTCCCGACACGATTGCCGCCGGAGTTACCTCGGTTCCAGCTACCAAACCGGCCGAACTGGTTCGACACGCACCGACCGATGCCGAGCATCTTGTGCTGACCTATTCACACAATTTGGACCTGGAGCTGTGCAACAGGCTGCTTTTACATGATTTCCGCTTTGCGGGACTGATTGGCTCGGCTACGAAATGGGCGCGATTCCGGTCGCGGCTGGCGGCCCTTGGGCACCCGCCCGAGCGGATCAGCCGGATCACCTGTCCAATTGGTGATCCGAACCTGGGCAAACACCCGCAGATGATCGCCGTCGGCGTCGCCGCGCAGCTGTTGCGTCCGGCCCGGCAGAACGAGTTGAAGAAGGACCTGAGCGCGTGACCACTCCACTGTTGAGCTTACAAGGGCTGACCAAAGCCTATCCCGGCGTCGTGGCCAATGATCAGGTGTCCTTTGACATCGGTGAAGGTGAAGTTCACGCCCTGCTGGGCGAAAACGGCGCCGGAAAATCCACGCTGGTCAAGATGATCTATGGGCTGGTGAAGCCCGACAGCGGCACGATGCTGCTGCGAGGTCAGCCTTTTGCGCCGCCCGAGCCGCGCGCCGCGCGGGCAGACGGTATCGCGATGGTGTTCCAGCATTTCTCGTTGTTCGACGCTTTGAACGTTGCTGAAAATATCGCTTTGGGGATGGAGAACCCGCCACCGATGGGCGATCTGGCGTCACGTATCCGCGAAGTGTCCGAAACATATGGGCTGCCACTGGACCCGTATCGCACGGTTGGCGATCTGTCTGCGGGCGAACGTCAGAGGGTCGAGATCATCCGTTGCCTGTTGCAGGACCCCAAGCTGCTGATCATGGACGAACCAACGAGCGTGCTGACCCCGCAAGAAGTCGACATTCTGTTTGAAACTCTGAACAAACTGCGCTCTGAAGGGACGTCGATCCTCTATATCTCACACAAGCTGGAGGAAATCCGAACGCTATGCGATCACGCGACGATCCTGCGGCTGGGCAAGAATGTGGGCGAATGCGTGCCCGCCGAGACATCCGCGCGGGACATGGCCGAGATGATGGTGGGCTCAACCCTGCAAACGCCAGAACGTTCTGGGCGTGAGTTCGGTGAAGTTGCGCTGGATGTCAGTGGACTGTCTGTCCCGTCGCCCTCGGAATTCGGCACGGCGTTGAAGAACATTCATATGACCGTCCGCAAGGGAGAGGTTCTGGGTATCGGTGGCGTTGCCGGGAATGGGCAGGATGAATTGCTGGGCGTGTTGTCCGGTGAAATCCTGACCGCCGCGGATGCGATCAAGTTCAACGGTCAAAGAATTGGCAAACTCGGCCCCACCGCGCGGCGCAAGTTGGGTGTACTCACGGCCCCTGAAGAGCGGCTGGGTCACGCGGCAGCCCCGGATATGAGCCTGACGGAAAACGCCTTGCTGACCGGATCGGTGAGGGAAGGGCTGGAAAGCAACGGTTTCCTGAAATGGACCGAGACCAAAGGTTTTGCCGAAAAGATCATCAGCGCATTTGATGTGCGCACACCGGGTCCTGAGAATGCCGCCCGGTCTTTGTCTGGCGGGAACCTGCAGAAATTCGTGATCGGTCGCGAAGTGTTGCAAAACCCCGATGTTCTGGTTGTGAACCAGCCCACCTGGGGCGTGGATGCGGCGGCGGCGGCGGCGATCCGGCAGGCCATTCTGGATCTTGCCGCCAAAGGGACTGCCGTGGTCTGCATCAGCCAGGATCTGGATGAGCTGATGGAAATCTCGGACAGCTTTGCAGCGTTGAATGAAGGACGGCTAAGCGCACCGCGCCCGACCACAGGACTAACCGTGGACGAGATCGGCCTGATGATGGGCGGTGCCCATGGCATGGAGGTCGCGCATGTGTGAACCGTGGCGTCGCCTTCGGCGAGAGTATTTAAAAAAAGATGAAGACTGTGGGGGAGTGAGCAGATGATTGTTTTGGAGAAACGGCCTCAGCCGTCCAAGGCGTGGTCCTATGCGACCCCTCTGGTGGCGGTGCTGGCGACAATGGTGTTTGGAGGGGTGCTGTTTGCCATTCTGGGCAAGAACCCGATCGAAGCCATTGGCACTATTTTCTGGGAACCGCTGTTTGGAGAGTTTGCCTTCTACTATCGCCCACAATTGTTGATCAAAGGTGCACCCTTGGTTCTGATTGCCATCGGTCTGTCGCTGGGCTTTCGGGCTGGTATCTGGAATATCGGCGCCGAAGGGCAATACATCATGGGTGCCATCTTTGGCGCTGGTGCTGGTCTGGCCTTTTATCCTTTGGACGCGTTTTACATCTTCCCGATCATGGTGATTGCGGGCGCGTTCGGCGGCTGGCTCTGGGCGATGATCCCGGCCTTTCTGAAAGTGCGCTTTGGCACCAATGAAATTCTGGTGTCGTTGATGCTGGTCTATGTGGCCGAGCAGATGCTGGCCTCAGTCTCGCTGGGTCTGCTGAAGAACCCCGAAGGGTTCGGTTTTCCCGGTTCGCGCAACCTGCAGCAATATGAAAGTGCGCATAACGCCGAGCTGATCGCCGGATCTGGGATGCATTGGGGTGTGGTCACTGCACTGATTGCCGTGATCTTTGCCTATGTGCTGCTGAACCGGCACATGCTGGGTTTTCACATCCGTTTGACAGGTGAAGCGCCACGTGCGGCTAAATTTGCAGGCGTGAACCCGGCGCGGCTGATCTTGTTCTGTTTGGGTCTGTCCGGGGCACTGGCCGGACTGGCCGGGATGTTCGAAGTTTCTGGCCCTTCGGGCGTTGTCAGCATCGACTTTAACGTTGGCTATGGCTTCACCGCGATCATCGTGGCCTTTCTGGGACGCCTGCATCCGGTGGGCATCCTGCTGGCCGGTGGCCTGATGGCGCTGACTTATATCGGCGGCGAAATCGCGCAGTCTCAGCTGGGTCTGCCCGCCGCTGCCATTCAGGTGTTCCAGGGGATGCTTCTGTTCTTCCTTCTGGCTTTCGATCTTCTGACCAACTACCGCATCCGTGCGGCGCGTAGCGAGGTAGCATAATGGACCTTGGTGAAATCAATCCTGTCCTTCTGGTCGCCTCGCTGATGGTGGCCGCAACCCCCCTGCTGCTGGCCGCGATCGGAGAGCTGGTCGTTGAGAAAGCAGGCGTTCTGAACCTTGGCGTCGAAGGCATGATGATCGTGGGTGCGATCAGCGGTTTTGCGATCTCGGTCGAGACCGGCTCGCCCTGGTTAGGTTTTGTTGCCGCCGCTATAGGTGGTGCGGTGTTGTCTTTGCTGTTTGTTTTGCTGACACAGGTGGCCTTGGCCAATCAGGTCGCAAGTGGTCTGGCGCTAACTCTGTTTGGACTGGGATTCAGTGCCTTGATGGGGCAAAGCTATGTGGGCGTCAAACCGCCCAGCATGGGCGATATCCACATTCCGGTGATCAGTGATATCCCGGTCATCGGCCCGATCCTGTTTCAGCATGACCCAATACTTTACGTGGGTATCGCTTTGACCGCTGCGGTTTGGGCCACGCTCAAGTATACCCGCGTCGGGCTGATCTTGCGCGCGGTTGGCGAAAACCACGATGCGGCGCACGCGCTGGGCTACAAGGTCATCAAGATCCGTATCATGGCAATCCTGTTCGGTGGGGCCTGCGCGGGTCTGGGTGGCGCTTATATCAGCCTGATCCGCGTGCCTCAGTGGACCGAAGGAATGACCGCGGGTGTCGGCTGGATCGCTCTGGCGCTTGTGGTGTTTGCCAGCTGGAAACCGTGGCGTGCCTTGCTGGGTGCCTACTTGTTTGGCGGCATCACCGTGTTGCAGCTTAATTTGCAGGCAGCGGGCGTTGCCATTCCCGTCGAGTATCTGGCAATGTCGCCATATATCATCACGATCCTTGTGCTTGTGATCCTTTCGGCCGACAAGAGCAGCGCACCTGCCTCACTGGGCCGGACCTTCCATGCCTCGCACTAGGGGCCAACTGAACCAACTTGGGGAGTAACACATGAAATTCACTACACTTCTGGCAAGTGCTGCCATGGCACTGGGCCTGGCCACAGGGGCCATGGCCGAAGACAAAACCAAGGTCGGCTTCGTATATGTCGGCCCCGTCGGTGACGGCGGTTGGACCTATGAACACAACAAGGGCCGTCTGGCTGTCGAGGAGCACTTTGGGGACAAGGTTGAAACCGTCTTTGTTGAGTCGGTTCCAGAAGGTCCCGATGCTGAGCGTGTGATGACCCAGATGGCGCTGGAAGGCGCTGACCTGATCTTCACCACCTCGTTCGGCTACATGGACCCCACGATCAACGTGGCCAAAAAATTCCCGGATGTGAAATTCGAGCACGCAACCGGCTATAAGACCGCTGACAACGTCTCGGTCTATTCAGCACGCTTTTATGAAGGCCGCGCTGTTCAGGGCCACATCGCGGGTAACATGACCAAGTCGAACATCATCGGCTATATCGGATCCTACCCGATCCCCGAAGTCATCCGTGGCATCAACTCGGCCTATATCCACGCCAAGAAGGTGAACCCGGATGTCGAGTTCAAGATCGTCTGGGCCTACACCTGGTTCGATCCTGCGAAAGAAGCTGACGCTGCCACCGTTCTGATCGAACAAGGCGCCGACGTGATCCTGCAGCACACCGACTCGACCGCGCCTCAGGCTGCGGCTCAGGAAGCGGGCAATGTTGTCACCTTTGGTCAGGCCTCGGACATGAGCGAATACGCTCCGTTCCCGCGCGTCTCGTCGATCATCGATGACTGGGCCCCCTACTACATTGCACGGACCCAGGCCGTCATGGATGGCACATGGGAAAGCGCAAACACATGGGATGGCATCCGCGAAGGCATGGTTGCAATCGGTGAGATTTCCGATGCCGTACCGGCAGATGTCAAGGAAGAGGCCCTGGCACTGAAAGCCGCCATGGCTGCGGGTGAGTACCACCCCTTTACCGGTCCGCTGAAAAAGCAGGACGGCAGCGACTGGTTGGCTGAAGGCGAAGTGGCAGATGACGGTACGCTGGCCGGCATGAACTTCTACGTCGAAGGCCTGGAAGGCGAAATTCCGCAGTAAACTGCTAGCACAGTTCAAAGCAAAGGCCCGCACATGTCTGCGGGCCTTTTTTTGCCTCGAAGAGCCGCGCTTGGCAGACCAGATCCCTGATCGCCCCGTACGTGTTTTGTAAGTCCAAGAGCCTGTCCATTCAGATGGTTGGTGCGATCCAATCGGGGTACAATCCGCTGCCACTAATGTACTTTTGCACAGACTGCCCGGCAAACAGGCCATGACTTGTGATCAGAACCGAGCCCCATCCGCGCGACTGCGCCCCCAGAATATCAGTGTGTAACGTATCCCCGACCATGACAATGCGACGTGGTTCAACCGCTCCTGTGCGCCGTTCGATCTCTTCATAGACCGAAGCAAAAGGCTTGCCGTGAAATGTTGGCGTTATACCCAGACGAGACTGCAAATCATGCGCGTAAAACCCCGGCTCTCGCGTCAGGCCGGTTTCGCGCGGCGCAACCAAATCAGGGTTAGCCACAACAACGGGTCTAGGGTTTCGGGCCAGACTGTCCAGCAAAAGCGCCTGCCGCCCTTTGTTCCAACCCAATGTGCTGAGAAACAGGATGCCACCCGCGTGATCATACCCTTCGATATCGTCCAGCAGGTGCAACGTGGGCACATCGATTTCATCACCTGTCCAGCTGGCAGGGCCCGCTACCCCCCATTGTTGCCCTTTGGCCAGTTGCGGCAAATGTTGCTCGCACACCATCCGACTGGATACGATCTCATCTGGCGAAAAATCAAAACCCAGATCTCGAAACACGTTTTGGGCTTGGGCGGCGGAGTAACTGGCTGCATTGGTCAGAACAAATACCGTTTTACCGATCGCACGAAGTTCCGTGATCCGTTCCGCCGCACCGGGGATCGGAAGCTTTCCGGTATTCAGAACGCCATAAGCGTCAAAGACAAAAACGTCGGCCTGATCCGTGATCGTCCCCAGATTAGGGATGCTCTGCAACGCGCCAGAACGGCTTGGCGCGTCAGGCAGACGTCCCCGAATGTCTTCATACCATTGGAAAGCTACATTTGGTGTGATTGCGCGCGAAACATCGTCCCAAACGGGGCCCGTCGGTTCAAGACTTGAGCTCATCACCTCAGAGATGGAATCTGTCTTCATCAATCCGAACGCCGCGCGCTGACCGTGTTGACAAGATGCAAACATGACCGAACCGTGCCCGGTACCAACTCGTTACCGGGGCCGGTTTCGCCCAGTGATCCGATGCTCAGATTGGCCAAATTACTTCTCGCTTTCCACCCGCCCTATGACACAGAGCTTTTGCATTGCAATCACACCCAGAACTGACGGCATCATCGCTCGGACTGCGGTGCCCATGTTCGAACGCCAGACTAGTGAACTTTCTGTCGAATTGATCATGCGATAAATACCCAAGTCGACAGTGTAAAGCCATTTGGCCGTGGGCGCCAAAAGCAGCCACAGGTCGTTGTTCCGGCCCAATGTCAAAGGGATAACAAACAGCGCCGCAATACGGGTGCCGCTCAGTGGCAGCGGGATGTCCCCTAGGAACGTCAGAGATTTTGCAAATTCAGGCAAACCTGACGGATCAAACGTGTCTGAGTGAACACGCAATCAGCGGTACGATTTACCCTGTGCAGCTTTGCAACCGGTTGCGGGAATTGGCCGATAATGCATAATGAACTTACAATGAAAATCGCCTCAAGATCCCTCCGCTTTTTCGCCGGGAGTCACCTTCCGTGAGCGTGACACTCAAAGACGTCGCTGCCCTTGCTGGTGTTTCGCGATCCGCTGTTTCGCGCACCTTCACCGAAGGCGCTTCGGTTTCGGCAAAAACACGCAGCAAGGTCGAAAAAGCGGCGCGCGAATTGGGCTACAGCCCCAACGCGCTTGCTTCGTCACTGACGACGGGGCGGACAAAGCTGATCGGCTTGATTTCGAACAACTTCCACAACCCCATTTTCCTTGAAGTCTTCGATCAGTTCACACGCGCCTTACAGGAACGCGGCCTGCGCCCATTGATCGTGAACCTGACGGATGAGACCGAGCCCGCCAATTCAGTCCGCATGTTGCGGCAATACTCGGTTGATGCCGCCATCGTGGCGTCGTCGACGCTGCCGCCCAGCTTTGCCAAAGCTTTTCACGACGCGGGCGTGCCCGTGGTGCATACATTTGGACGTTCGGCCACTTCACCCGAAGTGCATGTCGTCGGCATCGACAACGTGGAATGCGGGCGTATGGCCGCCCGCGAACTTTTGGCACGCGGATACACACGCGTCGGCTATCTGGGCGGGCCCAAAGACGCGACCTCGGCCCTGGACCGACATCGCGGCTTCATGGAAGAGATGGCTGAGCACACGGAGATTGAAGTAAACCATTGTTTTGCAGGGGCTTACTCTTTCGAGGCAGGGCGGGCCGAGATGCTGGGCCTTTTGGCCAACAACCCGGCCCAGGCTTATTTCTGCGGTGACGACATTCTGTCCATTGGCGCACTTTCCGCGCTGAAAGATCACGGTTTGCGACCGGGACAAGATGTTGGAATCATTGGCTTGAACGACATGGAAATGTCGCGCTGGGAAAACATCGATCTGACGACGATTCACCAGCCGATCAAACAGATCATCACCTCATCCGTCGATCTGGTTGTTGAGATGTTGAAAGAGCCCCAGCGCTATCCCGAGGCCCGTATTTTCCCCTGCCGTGTGATTGAGCGGGGCACGTTGCGGCCCCGCCCCTGATCAGCGGAACATCGGTGGACGGGCATCCTGCCAAGCGCCATCCGCTTTGCCTGAAGCAACAGCCGCATGAACCGCTGCGATGGACCTCACACCATCTGCGGCTCCGGGCAAACCATCCCGGCTTTCACCGCGGATTGCATCAGCCAGATCGCAATAGATATTAGCTACGGCCAGCGGGAACCCCTCGGGGTGCGCGATTGCGACCCGAGACAAGCGCTGAACCTCGTCATGCAGCCCACCTTCACCCTTTTCGATGATCTGTGTACGCCCACCCACCGGGGTATAGATCAACTGGTTGGGTTGCTCGGACGCCCAGCGCAGCCCGCCGGTTTCGCCAAAGACCTGAATATCAAAGCCATGCTGGCGCCCGATTGCCACTGATGACGTCCAGAGGCGTCCAACCGTGCCGCCCTCCATCCGGAAGTTGATCATTGCATCATCTTCCAGTTCGCGGCTTGCGATGGTCGATGCCAAATCGGCGGAAAGGGTCTTCACCTCGTCATCGCAGATAAAGCTGGCCATATGCAGCGCGTGGATACCGCAATCTGCAAACTGCCCCGAGACACCTGCCATCGCAGGATCATAGCGCCAGCGCACACGCGGGTTGTCTGCGTCGGTCGCATCGCCATGGTGGCCATGGCTGAAGTTCGTCACAACCAACCGCACCTTGCCGATGTCGCCTGCACGCACCATCGCACGCGCCTGGCGCACCATTGGGTACGCGGAATAGCAGTAGTTCACCGCGCAGATTTTGCCCGAAGCTTCAGCAATGCGGACGATCTCTTCACCCTCTTCCACCGTCATGGTCATCGGCTTTTCGCACAACACGTTGAAGCCCGCCTCAAGATACGCCTTGGCGATCTCGAAATGGGTCGAGTTTGGCGTGGCGATGGTCACCAGATCAATTCGATCCTCCCGGTCTTTTTCACCCGCCAGCATCTCTTGCCAGTCGCCATAGGCGCGCTCTGCAGCTATCCCCAGTCGCTGCGCGTATTCTCGGCCCGCTTCAGGCCGGTGATCCAGCGCACCGGCGGCAAACTCAAACAGCCCGTCAGCCTGAGCACCCAAGCGATGGGCAGGCCCAATCTGACTGCCTTCACCGCCCCCGATCATGCCCCATCTCAACTTAGCCATGGTCATCGTCTCTCTATTGAATTTCTTTAGTCTAGCGATCAGAAATCGCTGATATTTTTCCACTGTCGCTGGTCTGACGACGCCAAGGCGGCGGCCAGCACGCGGTTGACCTCGTGCCCGACACGGAAGGTCGGCCAGATCGCTTCTCCGGTGTGTATGGCCTGCAGAAAGTCCTTGGCCTCGATGATGATCTGGTCCTGATAGCCGGTGCCGTGACCCGGGCCCTGACAGAAGGGTTCATAATCCGGGTGCGCGGGACCTGTCAGGATCTTGGTGAACCCACGCGCGGCTTCGGGCCCTTCCCGCTTATAAAGCCACAGCGCGTTCTGGTCTTCCTGATCGAACCGGATCGCGCCCTTTGTGCCTGATATTTCATACGCATAGCCCATTTTACGACCCGTCGCGACTCGGCTGAAATACAGGTTGCCCATAACGCCGTTTTCGAACCGGCACATCATCTGGGCATGGTCGTCATTCGTGACTTCACCTCCGGGCCGAGTTTTATGCACGGTTTCCACATCGGCCATCACCTGCGCAATCGGACCAACCAGAGCCATCGCTCCGTTCACCATATGCGGGGCCAAGTCGCCGATTGTGCCATTGGCCATGCCCGTTGTGCGCCACGTGGCGGGGGCCTGCGGATCAGCGTAAAAGTCCTCGGTGTGCTCACCCCGGAACCACGTGATGTCGCCGATCTCTCCATCGGCGATCAGTTGGCGGGCAAACTGGCTGGCGGGCGTGCGAATATAGTTGAACCCAACCATGTTTACAGCGCCTGCGGCTTCGGCCGCCGCAACCATGGCTTGACTGTCTTCCAGCGACGCACCCAAAGGCTTTTCACACAACACGGGCTTGCCCAGACCAAAAGCTGCTTCGGCGATCTGACGATGCGTGGATTGTGGTGAGGCGATCACAATGGCTTCGACCCTGGGGTCTTCAACCAGCACACGCCAATCGTCAGTCGCGCGTTCAAAGCCATAGGCGAGGCGATAGCGTTCAGCGCTTTCGGGGCTGGATGCACAAATGACCTCAAGCCGGGGCCTTAGTGCAGTGTTAAAAACCGCGCCAACGGCCGACATGGCAACGGAATGAGCCTTGCCCATATAGCCGCCACCCACAATTCCAATTCCGATTTCAGGCATCTTCAACGGCTCCGAACATATCATTTGCAACCGGTTGCAAAATCAGTATCGTGTGAATCGATTCAGCGCAAGGTCCAAACTTTGCCGACCCCACTTTGCCGGAGGACATGACTTGAGCGCTTTGATGGATGGTATCAAAGGAAACCGCTTCGCCGTTTTGGGCCGCGCAGGTATGGACCTGTACGCCGACCCGATCGGTGTCAAAAGCGAAGATGCCGATACGTTCCATGCCGATCTGGGTGGGTCATCCGCCAACATTTGTGCAGGGTTGGTCAAACTGGGCAGTCAAGCGTCCCTGATCACGTCCGTCTCTGATGATGCCGTTGGCCGGTTCTGCCTGAATCGCCTGCACCACTATGGCGTAGACACCTCATATATTCGCGTATTGGGCGGCGAATACCGCATGTCGCTGGCCGTCTATGAAAGCCGGATCGAGAACTTTCAGAATGTCATCTATCGCAATGGGGCTGTCGATTTTCAGGTCACTGAAGAGGACATGAACAAGGTCGATTATTCATCCTTCTCGGCACTCATCTCGGCGGGCACTGTCTTTGCGTCAGAACCATCGCGCAGCGCGACGTTCCGTGCGTTCGAAATCGCGCGCGCTGCGGGTCTGCCGATCATCTTCGATATCGACTACCGACCCTACAGCTGGCCTTCACCCGAGGTAGCCGCCGAAGTCTTGTCGCGGGCCGGTGAAGCCAGCGACCTGATCGTCGGCAATGACGAAGAGTTCGGGTTCATGGCTGGCGGTATCGACAAGGGCTTTGCTAAGGCCAAGCAGCTGGCGGAAAAACCCGGTCGGATCGTCATCTACAAGATGGGCGAAAAAGGCGCTGTCACTTTGACGGACGGGCAAGAGATCGAAACCGGCATCTACCCGGTCACGGCCGTCAAACCCAATGGGGCTGGCGACAGTTTTATGGCCGGTCTCTTGGCCTCAATTGCTGCAGGGCATGACCTGAGGGATGCGGTCATGCGCGGCTCGGCCTGTGCATCGATCGTTGTATCCCAGCCGGGATGCGCGCCAGCCATGCCCACGACCTCGGAATTGGACGCGTTCCTCGCCTCACACCCCGGCCCGACCACATAGGAGATTCCCATGCACATCGCGCCCTATGACAATCAGAACAAACCGATCGTCGACACCGACGATCC
Organism: Ruegeria sp. BHSB064; assembly: GCF_059613205.1. Lineage (NCBI taxonomy): Bacteria > Pseudomonadati > Pseudomonadota > Alphaproteobacteria > Rhodobacterales > Roseobacteraceae > Ruegeria > Ruegeria sp. BHSB064. The sequence continues at coordinate 18,114 of NZ_JBXWSB010000020.1, read as the reverse complement.
GACGGTTCCGCTGAACTATTTCAACATCGTCAAACTGAAAAAGGACGAAGCGTTCGAATATCAGGTTCCGGGCTATGAGACCTGCATCGTGCCTGCGACTGGCAGCGTCGATGTCAACGTCGAAGGCGTTGCGTTTGCAAAGCTCGGCAACCGGGGTGAAGACGTCTGGGATGGCGAGCCCGAAGGCGTCTATGTGCCTGTCGGCGCGAAAGTGCAGATGGTTTGCGTGTCGGATGAGACCGAAGTGTTCATTGCCGGCGCCAAATACGACAAGGTGCTGGACCCGTTTGATGTGCGGCAGCATGACCTTGTTCAATACGGCAGCGACGACACCAAAACGCATCGCAAGATCAAGCACATCCTCGGACAGAAGCAACACGACAAAGTCGGCCGCCTGTTGGTGAGCGAGCTGTTTACCGTTGGTCAGGGCGGCTGGTCGGGCTTTCCCAGCCACAAGCACGACACCAACCGCCTGCCGGACGAAACGCGCCACGACGAGACCTATAACTTCCGCTTCAAACCCAACTGGGGCTCAGGCCTTCAAATGTTGCAACGCGAGGATAACGCGCCCGGTGATGCCTATCACATCGTCGATGGCTCAACGATCTGCATCGACAATGGCTACCATCCGTGCTGCGTTCTGCCCGGGTACGAGATGTATTATTTCACCATCCTTGGCGGGCTGAGCCAACGCTCGTTGGTGCAGTATTTCCAACCCACACATGCCTATCAGATCGAAACGATCCCGGGCATCAAAGACATGATCGCGAAGTTCAAATGACCCTCGTCACGTTAAAGGACGTTCTGCAACCTGCCTATGAACAGGGCTATGCCGTGGGCGGGCTTGTCACTCTCGGTTGGGAAGACATGCGCGCCTATGTGGCCGCTGCCGAAGCCGAGAACGCACCACTGATCCTGCAAGCGGGGCCGAGTTGTCGTGAACACACGCCGCTGCCTATTCTGGGTAAAATGTTCCGCTATCTGGCCGAAAACGCCTCGGTCCCTGTCGTGGCTCATCTGGATCACGGTTATACGTTCGAAGAGTGCAAGATCGCTCTGGACAGCGGGTTCACATCTTTGATGTTCGACGGGTCCCGCAAACCGTTGCAACAGAATATTGATGAGACAGCCGCGATTGCAGAAATGGCCCACGCAGCCGGGATTTCCTGCGAGGGCGAAATTGGCTTTGTCGGATATTCGGGCGGCGAAGGATCAAACGGCACCGATCCCGAAGAGGCCGCACAGTTCGCACGTGAAAGCGGGGTGGACGCAATGGCGATTTCGGTTGGCAATGTTCACCTACAGCAGAACAAAGAAGGTGGCCTGGACGAGGCGCGCATCGCCGAGATTGATGCCATGACCGAGGTGCCGTTGGTCATTCACGGCGGGTCAGGTGTGCCGGTAGAACAGCGCACGAAACTGGCGCGAGAGACTTCGATCTGCAAGTTCAACATCGGAACCGAGCTGCGCATGGCCTTCGGAAACGCCATGCGAGACGCCGTCAATCGCGATCCTGAAAGGTTTGATCGGGTTACTATCCTGAAAGAAACCCACGACCCGGTTGAGGCTGCCGCCCGCGCCGTGATCCGTGCCTTTGGTGCCCCACCGCAGCGGTAACCGTCAAATCGTAAAGGCAACCCGGAAAGCCTCGAGCGCTGTTTCCGGGTCACCTGCTGCAAAAGCCTCCAGGCCGACAGGTCCGCGATACCCCATGTCATCCAGCGCCCGTGCAACGGCGGCATAATTGATCTCACCGGTTCCGGGCTCAAACCGGCCGGGGTTATCCGCGACTTGAACCTCTCCGATCCATGGCAAGCATTTCTTGCACCAGCGGATCAGGTCGCCTTCGCCGATTTGCGTGTGATAAAGATCCAGATTGATCCGCAGACGCGGGTGGTCGACGGACGAAACCAGTGCCAGAACATCTTCGGTCGATCCAAAGGGACAACCGGGATGGTCCAGCGGGTTCAAATTTTCCAACGTAAAAACAACATCTTCCTGTTCTGCCAGATCGCAGATGCGGTGCAACGTGTCCCGCGCTGTCAGCCACATGTCTCCGGTCACGACCTCGTGCTGCCAGATTGGAATTCCACCATTACCCAGGCCCGTACCGTGCAGGTTCAGACGATCCACGCCCAAGCGCTTGCCAATCTGCGCTGTCTCGCGCGCGGATCGCAGCAGCATGTCAGCGCCTTCTTGGTCCGCAAGGCCGCCCTGAAGATACCCGTTCATGATCGTGTAGTTCGCGCCAACGCGTTCCAGCTTGCCCAGATCCCAATCTGGCCAGTTCCAAAGGCCCACACCAAACCCCATTTCGGTCAGCCGCGCGGCACGCCAGTCGATAGGCTTGTCCAACCAAAGCATCTCAGCGCACGCCGCAAGCTGAAAGGGTTGAGGCATGTCAGTTCTCCAGTTGTTTTGAAATACTCAGATCGAGCCGCCTTCGACCATGAAGTTCCCGGCGCTGCACATGGCTGCGTCGTCTGAGGCCAAAAACAGAACCATTCTCGCGACATACACAGGTTCAATCGGGTCCGGCAGGCATTGCCGATCCACTTGCTTGGCCAGCGCTTCGGGCGTGACCCACAAGTCTTTCTGCCGGTCAGTCATGATCCAGCCGGGTACGACCGCATTCACGCGAATGCGGTGATCCCCCAACTCGCGCGCCATGGTACGTGTCAGGCCGTGGACTGCGGATTTGGCGGTAGCATAAGCGGGGAAACCCGCCCCGGCCTCCCACCATGAATTCGACCCGATATTGATGATCGAACCCGCACCCTTGGCAATCATGCCGGGGGCGACCGACTGAATGGCAAAGAACATATGTCGGATATTGGTCGCCATACGCTCATCCCAATACTCGGGCGTCACATTGCGCCAGTCGTGGCGGTCATCATGGGCGGCATTGTTGACCAGCACATCCGCTTCGCCCAACTCTTCAACCAACTGCCCCATTGCGGCGTTCATCGCCTCAATGTCGCGCAGGTCGCATTGGGCAAACGCGTGCTCGCCCTCCAGTTCCGACAGTAGCGCAAGACCGGCCTCAGCATTGAGATCCAGAAACCCAACCTTTGCGCCCTGACTGGCAAAGGCCCGAACGGTTTCCGCACCAATTCCCCCGGCCCCACCGGTGATGAAGACCGTTTTGCCTGCAAGACTCGGGTAATTGGCAAACGCATTGCTCATCCGTCACGCTCCATGATCCATTCGACCTCAGGGGCCGGTACAAATCGCCATTTCCGCAGAGGTCCGGCCATGACGTTCAGATAGTACATCTCAAACCCATAGGGTGCGCCGCAAGGGTGATGACCGCGCGGGACGGTCACAACATCGCCATCGGATACGGCCATCGTTTCATCCAACTGACCGTCATCGGTATAAACGCGCTGTATGCCGAACCCACTGGCAGGGTTGAGCCGATGGTAGTATGTCTCTTCCAGATAGGTGATACGGGGGAAGTCATCCTCGTCATGTCGATGACTGGGGTACGAAGACCAGTGCCCGTTTGGTGTGAAGACCTCCGTCACCAGAAGGCTATCGGCATAATCCTCATTCTCCATCGCTATGTTATTGATGTATCGCGTGTTCACACCTTTGCCGCGCTCGGTGAGAGTGATGCCGTCTGGCCCGATCCGCCGCGCCGGGTGACCGCCCTTGCCCGGAGCCGAACACACGGCCACAACGCAATCGGTCTCGGCAACAGCTTCCCATTCGGTGCCGTTGGGCAGGTACAGACAATGCGGCGGCATCTTTTCGAACACGCTCATCCGGTCGCCCAACACACCCCAATCCTGCCCGGCCCCGGTGATTTTCGCCTTGCCTTCGACCATCACCAGAATGACTTCCCGGTCTCCTGTGACCTCGGCCGCCCGATCCCCGGCCTTTAGGTGATAGAGCCCAAACCCTACATACCGCCATCCGGCGCTGGCCGGGGTGATGTCATGCACCTTGCCACGGGTGCCAAAGGGTTTTTTGAGCAGGTCTGCCATTCTTCTTCTCCGATTGGGGCGGGCACAATGACCCGCCCGTTTGGGCCTTATGCGGCCTGTCTGGTACGCAAAGCTGACAAGGCATCAGCCAGTTCCGACTCGCTCCATCCCTCTGACACAGCGCGGCGCAGGATATCGGCCTGGCTGTCCGGCGCATTGCCGCCAACCGGCGGGTCGGTGTCGAGGTTGGTTGGAAAGGGATAGCCCTCGGCTGTTGCCCCGATCGCAGCTTCGATTTCCAAGGCACTCAGATCACCGCGTTGTTTCAAAGCCACAAGCGCAGGAAACACGGCTTGAGACATGGTAGCCCGGTCGACGGCTTCCATCGCGCGCCCGAAAGCTGACGACACCTGAAGCAAGTTGGCCATCCTTTGAATGTCGCTGCTGCTGTTTTCCCCCGCTGCGTGGAAAAGCGCAGGGTTGAAGAACACCGCGTCGCCCTTGTTCAGTGGCAACTGGATATAGCCCTGCTCGAAATGGTCCCTGTGCGCGGGGTCGTGGAAGGCGAGGTATCCGGGCGCGTAAAGCTGCGAAAATGGTAACAGCTTGGTTGGCCCGCTTTCGATCGGCATATCGCAATGCGCCACGGCCCCTTGCAGGGTTAGTGCAGCTGTCAGGTGATGGGCATGCGCCGGATACCGCGCTGCGCTGTCCGCTGTCTGGAACCCAAGATGGTAATCCCGATGCGCTTGCTGCGCTTTGCCGCCCGGGCGCACCTGATTGACCTGCGCGGTCATCTGGTAATTCGGTCCCAGCCACGCCTCACTCGCTGCTGCAATTGCAGCATTGCCGAAATAGAGCGCGAACCCTTCCGGGTCGCGAAGGCACTGTTTTTGCAGCGCATTCCAGATCCGGTCATTGGCACCCGACGCGGCAAAGTGATCGCCCTCGCCGCCAGCGCCCTCGCGCTCTTCTTCGATGATCTCGCGGAAGACGTCGCTTGCCCGGTCGATCACCGAAGTATCTGCATAGGCACCCTTCAGAACGATCACGCCAGCCGATTTGCCCAGAACCCATGCCCATTCTGCCATAAGGGACTTTCGCTGATCGGCATCTGTCAACGCAGGGCGCAACACATCCATGTCGTAGACTGGCACGTTCTTTTCCACCGATGCGGCATGAGGAACCGCATCGGCTGTCAGGTTTTGTGAGGTCAACACCTTGAATTCATCCAGATCACAGGATTCCCGGTCGAAATAGCCGACATACCCAAGTTCCTGATGGACCATGACACACTCCTCTCTCATGGCTTCGGTGTTGCCCCATGGGGCGGTGATTTAAGTGCTGATCTCCAAACCTGCCTTGCCGCAAACTTCGACGATGTGGTTGTAGCCCATCTTGGAGTACTCGTAGGGCGGTGCCTTGGCGGGGTCCTGTTCTGCCTCGACCACGATCCAGCCGTTGTAATCCATCGCTTTCAATGCATTTGCGACGGCCTGAAAATCGATGCAGCCATCGCCCGGCACGGTGAACGCGCCTGCGATCACTGCATCAAGGAAGCTGCGGTTGTTCTCACGCGTGTCCTGCACGACGCCAGGGCGGATGTCCTTGAAGTGAACGTGATGCACCCGGTCGCCCCACCGGTTCAGCGTGGCCATGACATCGCCACCGCCAAACAGAAGATGACCGGTATCAAAGCACAGCTTCAGTTCGGGGCCTGACCCCTCCATCAACCAGTTCACCTCATCCTCACTTTCGATGGTTGTGCCCATGTGATGGTGATACGCCATGGGCATACCTTGATCTGCCGTCCACTTGGCCAACTCGCTCAGCTTGGCGGCATAGGCCAGAACTTCGTCTTTGGACAATTTGGGGCGGGCATTCACCGGCGTGCCGATCTGACCCTGAACGGTATTTGAGCATTCGGCATAGACGATGCACGGGCTGTTCAGCGCGACAAACTGCTCAACTTGCTCACGAACAGCGGCAACCTCAGCGTCAAAGTCGTTGACCAAGGTTGCGCCCGAACACCAACCGCCACAAAGCGCGATATCGTTGGCGTCCAGATAGGCGCGCAAGCCTTCTGTGTCGCCGGGCATCCGCTGGCCGCGTTCGACCCCGGTATAGCCAATCTCGCGCGCTTCTTTCAACGCCTGCTCCATCGTATAGGCCGCAGTCAGATCAGGCAGGTCGTCATTCTGCCAAGCAATCGGAGAGATACCGATCTTCACGCTCATTTCGTGTTTCTTTCCTTGATGGCGACCTCATAAGCCGCGCGTTTTTCATTCACTTCCGGACGGATGCTGACCTCGGGCACAGCCACTTCCCACCACGTTCCGCCATATTCGGTCGAGGGGTACGGATCGGTGTCGATCACCACAACGTATGGGCCTTTGACGTCGCTGCGTTTGGCCAGCGCGTCCTCAAGCTCGGCAATTGAGCTGACCTTGACCGAGGTCGCTCCCATCGCTGCCGCATGGGCCGCAAAGTCGATGGCAGACGCGGTTTCGTGGACCGTGTGATCGAGAAGGTTGTTAAACTCAGCACCGCCCGTGCCCATCTGCAAGCGATTGATGCAACCGAAGCCTCGGTTGTCGGTAACAACAACGGTGAAGGAAATCCCCATCATCGCCGCCGTCGCCATTTCAGAGTTCGCCATCATGTAAGTGCCGTCACCGGTAAAGCAGATCACGTCGCGCTCCGGCTGGGCCATCTTGATCCCCATCGCGCCCGCGATCTCATAACCCATGCAGCTGAATCCGTATTCCATGTGATAGGCACCGGGGCGCGGTGCTTTCCACAACTTGTGCAACTCGCCCGGCATCGTTCCTGCGGCACACATCGCCACTGTGTTTTCTTTGGCGGCCCGCTGCACAGCACCGATCACCTGCATATCCGTCGGCAGCGCATTGCTGTCTGTCGGCGCGTCGGTCAGCGCATCAACCTTGCCAAACCAATCGGCTTTCAGCGTGGCAGGCAGATCTGGCGCGCGGTGGTCGCCCAGTGCTTCGGTGAGTTCACCCAAACCAACGCGTGCATCGGATTGCAGCGGCATTGCGCCATGCTTTTCGGCGTCATAAGCGGCAGTATTCAGGCTGATCAGTTCACGCCCCGGGTTGGCAAACAGACCCCAGGACCCGGTGGTGAAATCCTGAAAACGGGTGCCGACCCCCAGTACAAGATCAGCCTCAGCGCAGATGTCGTTGGCGGGTTCGCCACCCGTGACGCCAATGGGTCCCAAGTTCAGCGGATGATCCCAAGCCAAGGCAGATTTACCCGCCTGAGTCTCGGCCACCGGGACGTTGTGCGCTTCGGCAAAGCTTTGCAGTGCGGCGGTTGCGTCCGAATAATGAACGCCGCCACCCGCGACGATCACAGGGCGTTTGGCCACCTTGATTGCTGCCACAGCCCGCGCAAGCTCGCCTTCATCCGGGCGAATGCGACGCTGATACCAGACGCGAGGCTCAAAGAAGCTTTCGGGATAATCGTATGCCTCGGCCTGCACGTCCTGACAAAAGGCCAGTGTCACCGGACCGCAGTCGGCCGGGTCTGTCATGGTACGGAAGGCGCGCGGCAAAGCCGTCAGCAGATGTTCCGGGCGCGTGATACGGTCGAAATAGCGGCTGACCGGTCTGAAACAGTCATTCGCGCTGATGGTGCCATCCGAGAACACTTCGGGTTGCTGAAGCACCGGATCGGGCCCACGCGTCGCGAACACGTCGCCTGGCAGCAGCAAAACAGGCAAGCGGTTCACATGGGCCAACGCGGCGGCAGTAACCATATTGGTCGCCCCCGGCCCGATCGACGACGTCACAGCCATCGCCCGTTTGCGGCCCAGTTGCTTGGCATAGGCAATCGCACAATGCGCCATGGTCTGTTCGTTGTGTCCGCGATAGGTGGGCAGGCTGTCTTTCACACCATGCAGCGCCTCACCCAAACCGGCGACATTGCCATGGCCGAAAATGGCCCAGACACCTGCGATAAAAGGCTCTCCGGCCTCGTTCATCTGCGCCCCAAGATAGCGCACCAGAGCCTGCGCCGCTGTCAGTCGGACTGTCTTGCTCATCATGATCCCTTTCAACTTGAAACCGCTGCCAGCGGCCCACAGGTTGCTTTGTTCGAAGATGTCAGGCCAATGCCTCAAGCCTGAATTGAGTGTGAGCTCAGGTGTCACTGCCCGTTCGGATGCCCCCCCGAGGGGCATCCGGATCTTCAAAGTTTAGACTGTACCGCCCAAAGACCCTTCCAACTCGGCCATTTCCTGACCGCCTGCCATCAGGTCCTGCAACTGTTCTGGGGTAATCTCACCACGGGTCGCCGTGCCCAGCGTTTTGCCGCGATTCAGCACGGTAAACCGGTCACCCACCGCCAGCGCGTGGCGCACGTTGTGGCTGATAAAGACTACGCCAACCCCCTGACTGCGCACCTTGTCGATGGTCGCCAGAACATTCGAGGTTTGACGCACACCAAGGGCCGAGGTCGGTTCGTCCAGAATCAGGATCTTGGCCCCGAAATATACGGCACGGGCAATGGCGACTGTCTGCCGCTCCCCCCCTGACAAGGTGCCAACGGCCTGATCCGGCCCGCGCAGATTGATGCCCATCTTGCGCATTTCTTCCATGCAGACTTCGTTGGCCTGGTCAACATCGAACCGCTTGAGCAAACCTTTACCCTTGGTCGGTTCGCGCCCCATGAAGAAGTTGCGCGTGACGCTCATCAGCGGGATCATCGCCAGATCCTGGAACACGGTCGCAATGCCCGCCTCCATCGCATCCCGAGGCGTGTCGAAATGCAGCGGCTTGCCTTCAAAGAAGATCTCGCCCTTGGTGGGTTTGTGCACGCCCGACATGGTCTTGATGAAGGTTGATTTCCCTGCACCGTTGTCGCCCAGCAGGCAATGACACTCACCCGGTTTGACGTCAAAGCTGACGCCCGCCAAAGCAATAATATTGCCGAAGTGCTTTTCGATGTTTTTCATTTCCACGATGGGCGCCACATCAGCCGCCGCATCGCCGTGATGGAACTTGGTGTCTTCGGTCATATCAGCGCTCCCCGGTTACGCGTTTACGGATCGCGTTGTTGAACAGAACCGCAATCAACAGCATCGCGCCCAGGAAGACCTGGAACCAGTCCTGATCGAAGTCCGTATAGGTCAGGCCGATGACAACCATGCCGAAAATGATCGAACCAAAGAACGCCCCGATGGCCGACCCGTAACCGCCTGTCAGCAGACAGCCACCGATCACGGCCGCAATGATCGCCTCAAATTCTTTCTGGAACCCACGGCGCGCATCGGTTGAACCGGCATCAATCACAGTGATGATGGCCACCAGTGCCGCACAACAGGCCGTCAGCATGAACAGCGACACCTTGACCCGATTCACCGGCACACCAGAGTTTGACGCTGCCGTGCTGTCGCCGCCCGACGCGAAAATCCAGTTCCCTGCCGGGGTTCGCAGCAGCACGTAAGTGGCCGCAAGCGCCAGTACAATGAACCACAGAATCTCGACCGGAATTCCGGGCACTTTTGGCGCACCACTTTTGAAGGTATCGATCATGCCTTTCTCGGCCAGCCAGGTAAACAGGCCGCCAAATGCCTCGCCCGAGAAAAACGGGGCCAGCCAGTCGTTTTCAACAGCATCGCGCACACCGCGCAGCTGGGTCGATCCACCGGTTGCTGCCTTGAGACCAACCAGTGAGAGACCGCGTAGAATGAACAGGAACGCCAGCGTCACGATGAAGGACGGCAGTCCTGACCGGATCACGATGTTTCCGTTTATTGCCCCGACAAAAGCTGCGAAAACGAACGTCATTGGGATCGCAACGATCAGCGGCAGCTGCCAGGTGACTACACAGACACCAAAGAACAGGCCTGCAAACGCCACCATCGAGCCGATGGACAGGTCAAACTCGCCCCCGATCATCAGCAGCGCGGCCCCGATCGCAAGGATGCCCAGCTGCGCCGCAGGTGTCATGAAGTTCATAACCCCCGCCAAGGTGAACATCGACTCGTCTGCGGTGATCGCAAAGAAAATGAACACCAGAACGACGCCAGCCATCGCACCCAGTTCGGGCCGTTTCATAAGCTTGGTTAGGAAAGGTTCTTTCTTGAGCCGTTCGTCTCCGGCAAGCTGCGCAGAGTCACTCATCGTTTCCTCCCATTTGGGTAAGAGCGGCACCGCTGCGCCGCTCTGTTTGCTTCTGATTACAGAAGGATCAGCGGATGCCCTGTGCAGACAATTCGATCACTTGTGCTGCCTTGTCCTGAGTGATCAGGTTCGGACCCGAAGGAACGTTACCACCCGGCATCAGGCCGTATTTGGCGTGCAGGCCCATGAAGTTCACCGCCAGATACCCTTGCAGATACTGCTGCTGGTCGATGGCAAAGGCTGCGTCACCGTCCGCGATCGACTGCAGGAAGTTCGCCGACAGGTCGAAGGAGGCAACATTCACGTCACGGCCCGAGGCTTTGACGGCGGCAACGGTCGGCTCACCGGCCGAGCTTGCACCCAGCGCCATCACGGTATCGACAGCTTCGTTTGACGCCAGAGCAGCGGCAACCTTCGACTCGATTTCCGATGGATCGTTCGAGGTCGGAAGCACTTCGACGTCACCGCCGAAACCTTCCGCAAAACCTGCGCAGCGCAGGTCCAGCGCAACGTTGCCGACTTCGTGGTTCACACAAATCGCTGTTTTGCCACCCATCGATGCCAGTTCTGCACCTGCAGCTTTGCCTGCGTCGAACTCGTCCTGACCAACGTGCAGCAACGCACCCAGATCTTTCGAGACGTCCGAACCCGAATTGATCGAGATCACCGGGATACCGGCTGCGACGGCGCGCTCAATTGACGGACCAAGCGCGTCCGCGTCCGGGATCGAGACGATCAAGCCGTCGGGCTCCTGGTTCACGGCTGCATCGATCAACTGCGACATCGCCACCATGTCAAAGGTTTCTGGTGCGCGATATTCCACGTTCACACCGACGTCCTTACCGGCCTGCTCGACGCCGTTTTTGACGACATTCCAGAATGCGTCATTGGCCTGTCCGTGCGATACGACCACGATTTCCTGTGCAAACGCAGGTGTCGCCAGGGCCAGAGCCCCCGCAGCAAGTGCGCCTTTCACAAATTTCTTCATTTCAGTTTCCTCCCATGATTTCAGTCTGATCTTCAGTCGGGGGACCAACCCCGATCATCCGGCTATGCCGAATCTGATTGGCTGCGGCACAAAACCGAGCTGGCGTAAGTTTGAAGAATTTCGATCATTTTGCAACCGGTTTCAAAACTTCCTCCATTCGAACCGGTTGCCCGGATTGCATCGACAGGGTCGCGGCCTCGGCCATGGCAAGCGCGGCAACGCCGTCTTTCAACGAAACAGGAACGTCTGAACCGTTCACAACGGCGTCGACAAAGGCGGTCCACTCCACTCGGTAAGCAGGCATGTAGCGTTCCAGAAAGAAATAAGTTGGCTTGGCGCCGACAACGCCGTCTGCTGTCGATTTGACCACCGTATTTTCCAGCATGTTCTGCGCTTGTAGCAAGCCGTCTGAACCCAGCAACTCGACCCGCTGGTCATACCCATAGGCCGCGCGGCGCGAGTTCTTGATGACGGCAATACGACCATCTGCATAAGTCATTGTCACCGCTGCGGTATCCACATCACCCGCCGCACCAATCTCGGCATCTACAAGAGACGACCCGACGGCTGTAATGACATCCGGAACCGCGCCCATAAGATAGTTTGCCATGTCAAAGTCATGGATCATCATGTCCCGAAACAGCCCACCTGACACTTTGACATAGCTGACCGGCGGCGGCGCCGGGTCAAATGAGGTAATCGACAGCAGCTCTGCTTTACCGATTTCGCCCGCCTCTAAACCTGCTTTCAATGCCGAAAAATTAGGGTCGAACCGGCGGTTAAACCCAATCATCACAGGCTGGCCCCGACCGGACACAGCATTTAGACACTCCGCAGCACGTTCCAGGCTCAAATCAACTGGCTTTTCACACAACACAGCTTTTCCTGCAGCTGTGGCAGCCTCAATCAAGTCGGAATGTGTATCGGTTGGAGTTGCGATCAAAACCGCATCAATCTGGGGGTCTGCAATGATCTCGTCCGACCCACGCGCTTGTGCCCCATATGCGCTGGCAAGGCTTTCTGCTGCCTCTGGCACGGCGTCTGAAACAGCACAGAGCTTGCTGTTTGGGTGGGCCGAAATGGCCTGCGCATGTACCCGTCCGATGCGTCCGGCGCCCAGCAAACCAACCTTCAACATACAGCTCTCCCGAATCTAGGTGTTGGCCGTAACAATGATTCTGTTTGCAACCGGTTGCAATATCTTTTTTCAACGGATCAGAAATCTTTGCGACACCCCTTTGAGATGATCTTCAAAAAGAGTTCCAAGGCGATCCGCCTAAGATACACCACGCGCCGAATTCCGCGCATTTGCGCATCTACGGGAATCCCCCAATTTCCGAACGCCATGAATCAGGGTAGGTTTGAGTTAAGGAACACACACTACCACTCTGTGACCCCTTAAAAGGGGCTGGCATGACCCCCTCGTCCAGCCCCTTAACCTTCCCAAAACCTGTATTGACCAACCAGCCGCACGGTGGCGTCTGCAACACGTCCGAAGTTAGCAAAGCAACGAGTCGTTCTGGCGTTCAGCGCAAAATAAGCCGTCGTGCGTCCGAGGCTTCAAGTGGTTCGTGTGAAAATGGCGATCCCTGAAGGACTCGAACCCTCAACCTGCTGATTAGAAGTCAGCTGCTCTATCCAGTTGAGCTAAGGGACCGCTGCGCCCTTCTTGCGGTTTTTATTGTCCGGGTTCAAGGGCCAAGCGCATGAAGGCGCTGTTTGGATCTTCCTGATAGCCAAAGATCGGGCCGCAATAGGAATACCCCAATGCCTCATAGAGTTTGCGCGCGGCTTCATATTCGGAAAGATGGGCCGCGCCGGTCTCAAGAACCAGCGCCGAGATACCTTCGCTGCGCGCCAAACTGGCTAAATGAGACATGATTATACGCGCCAGACCACGGCCACGGGCCGAGGCTACAACGTGAACTGATTTCACTTCAGCCGTTCCATCCGGCAAGGTCTTCAGCGCGCCACACCCCAATGCCACATCACCTTCGTAGAGTGCCCAGAAGCGAATCCCAGGCTCACGCAGCGCTTCCACGTCAAGCGTATGGTTCGAGGTTTGCGGCGTCGCCTCCCAACTGTGGGCCAGATGGGCCTGAACGATTGGGCGCAGGTCATCTGACCCAGGGTCAGCCGCGCGAATCTCGATCACTTTAGTGAGTCCAGGGGCCGCGCCGGTCGGTAGCGAAATTTTCACCATAGCCGCGCGCGCGCAGATTTGGCTTTCGCTTGTGCGGCTCGCTAACCTGCACGTCGATACCGTTGTCTTTGGCGTAGTCCAAAGCCTCTTCCTTGGTGTCGAATTTCAGGCGCACCTGTGTCTGCGTATCATTGGACGACGTCCAGCCCATCAGCGGATCAACTTCACGCGCCGAAGACGGGGCGTATTCCAGAACCCATTTGCGGGTTTTGGCCATCCCCGAAGTCATCGCGTTTCGCGAAGGCTGGTAAATCCGTGCGCGCATGTCGCCTCTCCGTACTCACTTGGCTGAGCTGTTTATGCGTCAGAGAACGTCCGGGGGCAAGATTGCAATTGTCGCGGCTATTGCCGGCAAACTGATGTCAGAAACTGTCATTGGCCCGAGGTAAATCAGAGGCACATCAAACGCTGGGCCATCACAATGATTCACCAACCGCATGGCCGCAGACTGCATAGAGCGCAATGAATCCGGATCAGCACTTGCAGACGGACAAAATAAGAACAAATGTAGGGGCCTGATTGCGGAGCCTGCCGATGCCTTACGCCCATTCCGACAAGACCCAACTGACCGCCGATGACGTGCGTGCACGACTGAAACTGGAAGGCGGCAAACAGTTTGTGATGCACACCGAATTCAACCCGGCAGGCGACCAACCAACGGCCATTAAGGAGCTTGCAGGCGGCGTATTGGACGGCGAGCGCGATCAGGTTCTGCTGGGTGCGACGGGGACGGGTAAAACTTTCACCATGGCCAAGGTGATCGAGGAAACCCAGCGCCCAGCCATCATCCTTGCACCGAACAAAACACTGGCCGCGCAGCTTTACGGAGAGTTCAAAGGCTTCTTCCCCGAAAACTCAGTGGAATACTTCGTCTCTTACTACGACTACTACCAGCCCGAAGCCTATGTGCCGCGCTCGGACACGTACATTGAGAAAGAATCCCAAATCAACGAACAGATCGACCGGATGCGCCACTCGGCCACGCGGGCGCTGCTGGAACGCGATGACGTGATCATCGTGGCGTCAGTGTCTTGCATCTACGGTATCGGCTCGGTCGAGACCTACGGGGCTATGACGCAGGATCTGAAGGTCGGCAGTGAATACGACCAGCGGCAGGTGATGGCCGATCTGGTCGCCCAGCAATACCGCCGCAATGATCAGGCGTTTCAGCGTGGGTCTTTCCGGGTGCGGGGCGATTCACTGGAAATCTGGCCCGCCCACCTTGAGGACCGCGCATGGAAGCTGTCGTTCTTCGGCGAAGAATTGGAACAGATCACCGAATTCGACCCGTTGACCGGCGAACGCGCCGCGACGATGGAGCAGGTACGCGTCTATGCGAACTCGCACTACGTGACGCCGAAACCGACGATGCAGCAGGCGATCATCGGCATCAAAAAGGAACTCCGCATCAGGCTGGATCAACTCGTCGGTGAGGGCAAACTGCTGGAAGCGCAACGCCTTGAACAACGCACCAACTTCGATCTGGAAATGCTAGAGGCCACCGGTGTCTGCAACGGGATCGAGAACTATTCGCGCTATCTGACAGGCCGCGCACCGGGTGAGCCGCCCCCGACCCTGTTCGAATTCATCCCCGACAATGCCATCGTCTTCGCCGACGAATCCCACGTCAGCGTGCCGCAGATCGGTGGCATGTACCGGGGAGACTATCGGCGCAAATTCACGCTGGCCGAACACGGGTTCCGCCTGCCCTCGTGCATGGACAACCGGCCTTTGAAGTTCGAGGAATGGGACGCCATGCGCCCGCAATCCGTCTTCGTCTCGGCCACGCCGGCCAAGTGGGAGATCGAGCAAACCGGCGGTGTTTTCACCGAACAGGTCATCCGCCCAACCGGCCTGCTGGACCCCGAGGTCGAGATCCGCCCGGTCTCCATGCAGGTCGACGACCTGCTGGACGAGGTGCGCAAGGTCGCCGCCAATGGCTTCCGCACGCTGGTTACCACGCTGACCAAGCGGATGGCCGAGGATCTGACCGAATACCTGCACGAACAGGGCATCAAGGTGCGCTACATGCACTCGGATATCGACACGCTGGAACGCATCGAAATCCTGCGCGACCTGCGGTTGGGGGCGTTTGACGTGCTGGTCGGCATCAACCTTTTGCGCGAAGGGCTCGACATCCCCGAATGCGGACTGGTTGCCATTCTGGACGCGGATAAAGAGGGGTTCCTGCGTTCTGAAACCTCGCTGATCCAGACCATCGGCCGCGCCGCACGAAACGCCGAGGGCCGGGTGATCATGTATGCCGACAAGATCACTGGATCGATGGAGCGCGCGCTGAACGAAACCAACCGCCGCCGCGCCAAACAGCTTGCCTACAACGAAGAACACGGCATCACGCCTGAGACGGTGAAGAAGAATGTCGAGGACGTTCTGGCCGGTCTCTACGAAGGCGACGTCGACATGAACCGCGTCACCGCCACCATCGACAAACCAATGCACGGCGCGAATTTGGAAGCGCATCTGGACGGGCTGCGCGAGAAGATGCGCAAAGCCGCCGAGAACCTGGAATTCGAAGAGGCCGCCAATATCCGAGATGAGATCAAACGTCTGGAAGCGGTCGACCTGGCCGTCGCCGACGATCCCATGGCGCGCCAATGGGCGGTCGAGAAAGCCTCGGAAGACGCAGTGAAGTCACGCGGGCGGTCAACGGCTGGGAGGCCGGGGCAGCGGGGTGGGAATGTGAGGAGAAGGAAGAGGTGACTATGCTTAAAAGTTTCATTTCGTTCACTTTCCTGAGCATCGTTGCGGTTTCGACAAGCGGACCTGCAAGTTCCGAGACAGGAAACCGATCGACTGAACTGGGTAGGCCAATGAGAGTTTTGGCAACTGGATTGCCCGACCAGCTGTTAAACCAAACTGCCAGCGTGGGTGAACGTGACGAGGTTGATTTCGATTACCCATCAGACAAACTCTCGGATTTCGATATGTTATTAGTTTTTGTCGATGAGTTTGAAGAAGCGGCATCAATGGAAATTATCCAAGAGCTTGGGATTAGTGCAGCTTTTACTCCAAAAAGTAGTGAAAAACCTTTCCTGATGAACGCCAATCTAAAAGTCCGTGAGTTTGAAAGAGAGTTTCTTGTTTATGTCATTGATCGTCGACAGTTCTACGCAAGAGACCTCTCATGCCACGCACCTTTTCTCAGGGATATCATCCTTAACTTCGATGGACCGGCAGTTGTTCGGGACGAAACTAGTTTTTTCTTCGCGTCTGATTGCGGAAGATAACTCGGTAACTCTTATCACCTTAGCCCATCCTCATCACATTTTCGGAAAATCAGTCTTTAATTTCGCCTTTAAGCTTAAAGTGGTAGAAATAGGCGATTAAAATGGTAGCGCCCGCGCCAAAAAGTTCCAAAAAGACGTATACTACTTGAGATCGTATTCTAACGAATGCGCCCACGACTACTAACGCACAAACAATCAGAAAACTGATCAGGTTTTCGTTGTTCTTTTTTTTCACACCGTCTTATTCTTGGACTGAACAAGTCAACTTTGGGCAAAGGCTGCTTAGTTCTTTACTAACTTGCATGTCAGCAGGCGTAGGATGGGCGCTTGTACCCATTCGACACTCTCACGATCCAAACCTAAGCCTGCTCCACGTTTGTAGCCCCAAACTACATGAACGAACGGCGGCCATGACAAAACCTAACACCCTGCCTTCCGCACACGAGGTCAAAAGCCCTGTTCTCCCCATCCAAAAGAAAGGGCGGGTACCTCCCCGCCCGAACCGTTACCCCTTATCCCAATGGGCTATCACATCATATCCAACCGGTGAGGGTGGGCCTTCCATGAATTCGGCGAAATGGCCCCACAGCTCGGCCACTTTGGGCGCGTTTGCGTTCGAGGTCGCTTCGCTTTCCACCACCGAGATCACATAGCCCGATCCGTCCTCGTTCATCACGTTGGTAAAGCAATGCATGCCGGGCATGCCCATGATCTCGGATTTCAATTCGTTCATTTTTGCCGTGGCGGCCTCGCGCGTTCCGGGCTTCATTTTGAATTGGGTAATACGTGCAAACATTACTTTCCTCCCTAACGTGACAGAACTGTCATGTGGCGCAATCAGAACGACCGCGCCGCACGCATCCTAGCACAAGGGCGTGGAATCTCAGATTGATACGTAGGATTTTCGGCCATTTTCAACCACGCGCCTCACTGCGCGCAAGCCTCTGACACTTCAGGGTTGCAACCTAGCGCCCCCGGGGCCTTGTCTTGCCCCGCTCGGCGGCTACATCCCCTCTCATGCGTGCAATCCTGACCTCTTTGATCCTCGCCACCCCGGCCTTCGCGTGGGAGGCGACGGTGGGCGATATCTGCACGCTTTCGCATGACACAGGTGCCGCGACGATCTTCCTGACCTATGACCCGTCTGCGCCGCTCTATACGCTGACGGTTACTCGGAAAGATCAGGTCTGGGCTCAGTCCCCGTGGTTTGCCATGCGGTTCGAAGGACGAAACCCCATTGAAATCGCCACCCCACGCCATGTCTTGTCCGACGGAGGGACCGCGTTGACGGTAACGGATACCGGCTTTGGGAACGTGCTGGATGGGTTGGAGTACAACCAGGTCGCTTATGCGTTCACGCAAGACGGGATTGCAGAATTTCCTCTGAACGATGCAGCACCTCAGGTACGTATCTTTCGCACCTGCGCAGGCGCGCAATTGTCCTGAATGCGTTCTCTTTACCTGCTATGGCCGCACAAATTTGGCATTGCCGACCGCACGTTGTTGCGGCTCTGGGCGGCTTTCTGATTGCGCGGCCTGAGGTACAGGCGCTTCGGTAAACCCACAGGCAACGCCGTCCCCGTCCGGGTCATTGCGC
>NZ_JBXWSB010000019.1:0-53606 GCF_059613205.1 Ruegeria sp. BHSB064 | reverse complement strand
CTTGTCGCTGGCGGCGCACGTCGATAGGACCTGCAAAGGCATATACGGTCTTGTCGCTTCCCGGAAGGTCCCGGACCTCGATCCAATCCGGTGTATCGCGGTCGATGAAGTTGCGGTACCAGGCGTGTTCGCGCGGGTCGTATTCGGTGTCGGTGAAGGTCCGTTCTTCGAACTGAATATCGCCGGGGATAAAGATGTAACGGTCGTTGCGCAGCATTCGGTCGCGAATGTTTTCATCGATTTCCATCATTTCCAGCCCGCTGTCGCCCAAGCGATGTGCGGCGAAGAAGTTGCCGTCGGGCCAGCCGAAGGTGATCCACGAGATGTTAGGTTGTGCCTGTATTTGAGACAGGAACACAAACTCGCGCTTGTCTGCCTGGCGCGTCTGGATGACGTCTTGGATGAAAATCGTGCGGACTGCCGCCCAGGCTGCCTCGGCCGATCTGAGGGTCAGCCCAACCTCGATGCGTACGGTATTGGCGATCTGTCCGTTGATTTCGGCCGCCAGCATGCGGCTGTTTTCTCGTGCCGTTGTCCACCACAACGAATGCACGACAAAGGTCGACACGCCGATCGACAGGGCAACAAGTATAGATACGGCGATCCCTACACTGACACGCATTCCAGCTCCACAACGACCCAAAGCAACCGTCGGTTCAATTGGTTTTACCGAAGGGTCGTCTTGAGCTTAGTGGGTGCCCTGATTTGTTTCCAGTCGGTTGAGTGGGATATGCCAACTTGTTTACTTGACGTTGAGTGCCGCCTGCTTCGGATCTGCCAGACGCCGCGTTGCCGCCAGCTCGGCGACCGGAAATTTGGGCCAGTCGGGTCGGGATCCTCTCTTTAGAAACGACCCCTGCACATTGGGCATCCGCTGACTGAAGGAAAATGAAGGATGCCATGTCACAAATGAGCACTCGACCGGTAATAACGGCCGAGTGCGTTTTGGGTTCTTCTTCAGGCGATCGACATGCCCAAAGCTTCGAGTTGATTCACCAGCGCGCTGTTCGCATCGTCGATAGAGTTCCAGTCATCTGCGGTGAGGTTGCCGAGGTTCAGGTCCTCCGCCTGAATATCCCGGAGCGTCACGGTGTGGCCTCCGTTTCCGACAACTTCAAACACCAGATCATCGCCAATTTCGCTCACTGTGACATCTGCTGCACCGAGAGAGTTGAAGTCCAGAACATCCTCACCTGTGTCGAAACCGGTGATTTCTGTCTGAACGCCCCAGTTCCACGTGAGCTCGGCAACATCGACACCTGTGCCGAATGTGACAGCGCCTGCTGTTTCGCCATTGCCGGTGTCCGTGGTTCCGCCATCTGTACCACCATTATTGTCAGTGCCAGAGGAACCTCCGGTGAGGTCGCCTGTTCTGGTCTGATGGCCGTCGGTCGTAGCGCCGGCGGGCGCTTCGGGTGTCAGCAACATTATGCGGTCAACCAGCGTTACATCGTTTTGATCGAACCCGAACGGAACCTCCAGATTGTCTTCCATCACCTGATCGTGGTGAAATTCCACCAAGCCTGGGATCAGATCTGCCTTGGTGACACCTGTCAGCGTGATGCTCTGCCCGCTGGGCAGGGACGATATGACAAGGCCCGCGCTTGTGTCCTCGACACTCAGACGTTCGCGTGTGCCAAAGTAAAGAAAGCTGATCTTCATTGCGGTCGGATCGAACCCGTCAATCACTTCGTGGACACCATATTCGTGGCTTCGCACATAGATCGTGTCGGCGTCACGCGGGCCAACGCCTTGTTCCCAGCTCACAACAGCCCCCATGTCTTGCCGGAAGTGTTCGTTTCCAACCACGCCGAAATCGTCGATTGTGACATCCTGATAGGTGACGCCCTGTACGATTTGCGCCGCGTCTGACCACGGGCTGTCGATCACAATCTCACCCGTTGGTGATTTGGTCACAATCATTCCGTGCACCGAAGTTCCGCCAAAATCCAACTGATCCATGCCCGGGCGGAACCCGGTAATATCGTCGGCGTTGCTATCGGCCCGGTACTTGATGCCACCCGTGTCTGTTGTTCCTGTCGAGGCAGGGGGGTTCGATCCATCAGTGTCATCGCTCAGGACATAGCCTTCGCCCGCTCCTGGGGTGACGACAATTTGACCTAGGGCCGACGAGACCTCGTTCAGAACCGCCTGATCCGAGATCGAGAAGTTGCTGATGTCCAGATCTGACAATCCAAAGCCGGTGAATATGATCTGCGTGGTGGTTTGGCCAACGGTCAATTCGATGCGGACGGTCTGACCCAGAGCATCTCCGCTTTCCTCAAAAATGGCAAAGCTTTCGGCTGTTACGTCCGGGCCCAGTTCGATGACATCGCCCATCGCTGGCTTAAAACCGTCAATCACTTGTGCGTCCGATGCCAGACTCAGCGTGACATGCATATGCTGATGGTTGTGGCCATTTTCTCCACCATGCATCCCTCCGCCGTGGTGTGTCCCGTCAGATCCCACCAGACCCAGCACCTCGGTTGCTGCGGTGCTGTCCAGAATGGTGAAGTTTGCAGGGCTCAAATCCGCCAAAGTTACGCCGCTCAAGGTGGTGGATTGGTTGTTGGACGGGATGGCGAACACAACCGATCCGTTGACTTCACTTACGTCCAACGCATCCGCACCCACCCACGAGATGAAGATCGTATCCGTTGCCGGGTCGAAATCCGGTATCGTGACATCCGTGCCCCAAGCCCAGTTTATGACCACATCCGCTGTGTTTTCGTCAGTATTTGCGGTGCCGTTCCCGGTCGGACCTACCGGTACTGATGGCTCGGAGGGAGGAGAAACGTTTCCGGTTTCAGTCCAGCCCCCGGTGTCTATCGGCAAGATACCATCGGTATAGACCATTATGGCGTCTTCAACTGTCGGCGAGTCATAACCCCCGAATTGATCGATATAGCGCAGAATGGACGTGCCGTATTCATCCACGGATACATTGCCGCCCTGAAGCAGAGACAGGGTTCCCCACGCCCCGCGCAAATGCGCCGCTGCCATTATGCCTGTCAGGGTCAATGTGACAGTCACTTCCTGACCGTTTTCGATATAAGTCCGCGTGGTCCCAACATAATCGTCAAGGCTCTCGCCCTGATAACCAAGACCGGTTTCGATCACCTGAAGATTGTACCCAAACGCCTCTTGGATCGCGCGTTCTTGCGCGGTCTTTGTGGTGAAGTCCTGCAGCGAATTGACACCGTTCTTACCGGTCCAGTTTCCATCCCACGTATTCGAAGCCGCGCCGTTCCCGTAATAAACATCATCAGTATAATAACCGAGGTCGATCAACAGGGCCTCTCCGAACTGGTAGCCCACAAAACCCAGCGAGTTCATGGAACGGTAAGACATGGCGTCCCATTCCTCGTTGGTCAGATCAGACCAGCTGGAATAACCGGTAAAAAATTCAGTAACTTCACCACCCGCCCATTGGTTCAATTGCCAATCCTGAATGTTGCCTGAGTCATAGCGCTCCCTGTCCCAGCCGGACTCAAATGCGCGCAAGGCGTCGCGAAATTCTTCGTATGTTCCGTTACTCATTTTAACAGACTCCCATCTTGTCTTTCTCAACAAAAGCACTGCGGCTTTTTTCGCCCGGTGATTTCGGACCTGAATTGCGTAACAACTCAGATGTTCGGGAAACGTTAATAGTTCATTAACGAATGAAACTGCGCGGATACGGGCCTAGACCGGTACGTTGGATGCGCAAAAAAACGCCATAGGTCAGTAGGTTAAGGGAGGTTTTGAGCAGGAAACGATACAGTTGCGCGGCTCTTCGCCAAATTTAGATTTGCACAATAATTAACTTTTGCTCGGGCCCGATTCACTTTTGTCCGACCCACCAGACACTGGGACCGCACACCTGGTCTAACAATTGTGGATTCCCATCTTGTTCTTGGCACTCTGAACGGCCTCATCTGACTGGTCCAATTTGATTGTTAGTGCATCATCGGCCTTTGATCTATCGGGATGATGGTTTCGGGTGCTGGCGCGCGATAGCCCAGCGCACTGAAGACACTAATGTGTTTCACGCACAAAACACCACGCCTGACCATCAGCGAAATCGCCAACCAACTGGATTTGAACCGGACGACCACATATCGGCTGGTCTCTGCACTTACGGAACTTGGGTTTCTTCAGAAACTCGAAGCGTCGGGAAAATATGCCCCAGGCACCACGCTTATCCGGTTGGGAGAATTGGCAAGCAACGAGTCCGATGTGCGGCGCATTGCGCAGCCCAGTCTTGCCAAGCTGCATGATGCCACGGGCGAGACCGTGCACCTGGGCAAGCTCACAGATGGCGAGGTCGAGTATCTGGACAAACATGACTTCCGATCCGAGGTACAGCTGCGCAGCGTGATCGGCGGCAGGATGCCCGCATATTGTACGGGTCTCGGAAAGGTTCTTTTGGCCTATCGGAGTGATAATGAAGTTCAGGAAGTCATCGACCAACACGGTCAGGAACCCCGAACCAGTACCACCATCACAACACCAGCTGCCCTGCGTGAGGAGCTTTCGCATATCCGTAACCGGGGTTACGCACTGGATGACGGTGAGAATTCCGAACTCGTGCGTTGCGTCGCCGTCCCCGTCTTTCGGCATCCCGGAGAGTGTGTTGCAGCGGTTAGCACATCCACCGTAGGTGTGCCTTTGACAAGTGCGCAATTCAAGGAAATCACAAAAAAACCATTGCGACCGGAAAAGAAATCTCTCGCGCTTTGGGTTACCTGGATCCGATGGCATAGCAACACCAAAACCCACATGTGTGCGCTGTCGCCTTTGACCGGGGGTCAGCCGATGGTTTCGCTGAATGAACAAGCTGGAAGGCATTGTGCATCCATGGCAAGCTTCTCGCTGTCGCGGTCTGGATCATCGCCGTTTCAACCCCACTGCAGCGAAACATGAACTAAGGTAAAGAAACTCCAGATGTGCCAGACCGCTCGTCTGGTGCGGGTATTCGTGATCTCAAACAACCCCATGCTCTACAACCTGCTCGGGATGCGAGTCTGCCCAATCGGCAAGAAAAGCGGACATCTCGGGAACCGTCGAAAACTGTGACGCTTTCCGGGGCAGTGTTACACCCTTTTCAAGCACCATCCGTGCGCACTCGATGTGGTTGCGATGCGCTCTTTGTGGGCAGTTTTCCGAGCCGTGGATGATCGTTGACAACAACGTGCCGCCGTATGCGTTAGTGTGGTCGAGGTCGGGATTCTGACTCAGAAAATATGTCATGACGTCGGACATCCCTTCCCAACCCGCCAGGTGCAGTGGCGGCATTCCCATTTCGTCCGGCAGGTTGGGGTCAAAACCTATCTCGACCAGGTTTTGCATGTGAGGCAAAGTACCCTCGCGCCAAACGAGGCGGCATAACAGGTATTTCATTTCTTCTGACAAGGTGGTCATGTCTACGCGGTCATCGGGTTCGAGCTCACCATCTGCCGCGCGCGCAAGGCATGCTTCTGTCGTGGACAGCTGCGTGGATGCTCCTGCTCGTTCCAAAATCCCGGCCACATCCCGGTTGCCAAAAATGCGAGCAAAGGCATAGGGCGTGTGACTGCGGCTGACAGCATTTGGGTCCGCGCCATATTCCAGCAAAAGCCGGGCGATTTCTCCTGATGCCAGACGGCGGGCGGCTTGATGCAGGGCAGGTATCACCAAGGAAGGTTCACCAGACGGGTGCGGCGTGATGCCTTCGTTGGGGTCCGCGCCATGCTCGAGCAACAGACGAACCGCTTCGGTATCGTCAAAGTCTATTGCGCGCGGCAGTGCATTGGTGCCTTTGGGATTGGCACCATGCTCCAGCAGCAATCGAAGCCCCTCAGTATGGCCCAATTCGGTGGAGTGATAGAGTGACTCGTTGTCGTCTGGATCGGCGCCATGTTCCAACAGCCACTTGGCCAACGGCATATTGTCGGCGTGGCCTAAAGCCCCGTAAAGTGCGGACAGGCGATGCTCTGCGTCCGGGTCGAACGCAAAACTGTCATTCACGTCTGCGCCGTGTGCCACAAGCAGCTTGGCCATTGCCAGCATATCGTCTGCCTTTTCAGGCGCTGCCTGAATGTGTTTCGAAAATGCCAGATGGCACATTGGTCGCCGGGGCGGATAGTTGCGGGTCGCGGCCGTTGCATCCTGCGTCAGAATTTTGCGCATTGCGTCCACGTCATACAGCGCAACAAGAAGAGGAACCTGCCCCTCGGCGAGTGTTGGATCTTGAGCAAGCAAATATGAGACTGTCTCGGGCGAGCCGTTATACAGTGCCCACCGCAGCCGCCCCTGTTTCTGCGCCCTGTCCATGCCTTGGGTCTCAACAGCCAGTTTCAGCGCAGGCCACGAGGCATAGCCAGACTCGCGCGCGATGACATGCAAACAATCGGCGTGTTTATAGGTCCCGTTACTTGTCGTTGGAACAACACCATGCACGCGCAGTTTCGCACCTTTGTCGCCTGCGGCTAATGCTTTGCCCAGCGC
Source organism: Ruegeria sp. BHSB064 (assembly GCF_059613205.1). Classification (NCBI taxonomy): domain Bacteria; kingdom Pseudomonadati; phylum Pseudomonadota; class Alphaproteobacteria; order Rhodobacterales; family Roseobacteraceae; genus Ruegeria; species Ruegeria sp. BHSB064. Next base: position 47,138 of record NZ_JBXWSB010000019.1, on the reverse strand, counting down.
CTTGGCGTCACGGCGCAATTGGTCGAGAGATTTGGTCATCGGTCTTCCCTCCACTGCCCGACGGTCCGCTAATCCGGGCTGAGAAACCGATGTGGTTTTCACACATTCTCAATGAGGTGCCGATGACAGCTTTCCGCGGACCGGGTGGCCGCCTCGACACGGCCTGACACAAGAATACTGCTTGCCATCACCTGCTGCAAGCACAACGGCTTGCCGCTACATCCAAACTGGAAGTCAAGCGCACCTAAAAAAGGTGCTTTGGACAATTTGCCCGAAGAGCCCGAGCACCAATGTAATGCTTGCTTGCGGTGCTGTGTCTTCAGCGGAAATGTGCAATACGGCCGCCCAACCCAAAATCCCGGGCTCTGCTAGCCTTTAAACGCGCATTGTGGTCATTGCGAGCTCAACCTTTTATTCGCCTGTGGTCAGGGTCGTAAGGCGAAGGCGGGATGACCTGTGCCGTCACAAGATCGCCGAACAGGTCGAGCTTCATCGTGCTGCCAATCTCGGCCAGGTCAGGGTTTACGAAGGCGTAAGCAAGGTTTAAGCCAACCCGATGCCCCCAATCGCCCGAGGTTATGGTGCCGACGACGGTATCACCTTGCATCAACGAAGCTCCACCGTGGGCCGGTGCGTGGGTTGTGTCGATCTTCAAAGTCACCAGCTTCTTGCGCGACCCTTTCGCCTTTCGCTCAATCAAGGCGTCCTTGCCGATGAAGTCGCCTTTGTCCAGCCTGACGAAGCGGTCCAATCCCGTTTCGAATGGGTCGAACTCGGTCAACAGGTCCGCTTTCCAATGCAGGAACCCTTTCTCCATCCGCATGGATTCCACCGCGCGGGCCCCGAACAGCTTCAGGCCGTGTGCCTCACCGGCCTTACGCAGCGCCAGATAAGCGGCATGGAGCGAAGCGTTGGGCACATGGATTTCAAAGGCCAGCTCACCCGAGAAGCTGACTGCCATGACGGTTGCTGGGGCAAACCCTACGAAGCATTCACGTACTGATAGCCAGGGGAAGCCTTCTTTCGACCAATCGCCGCGGGAACACGCGGCAAGGACATCGCGCGCCTTGGGACCGGCCAGAACAAGGATCGTCAGGTCGTTGGTCAGAGAGCGTATCTGCACATCATCGCCATCGCGCAAATGCTGGGTCAGCCAATCCATATCGTGGTACTCACTCGCCGCTGCCGAGCCATACCAGACCCGCGCAGGGCCGCGATCGCTGGCGGGGATGTTGGCCACGGTGGCCTCGCATTTGACCATCCCATGATGGTTCAGCAGATATCCAAGCCCCACACGTCCAGTGCGTTTCGTGACAGTGCCGCAGAACATGCGGTCGAGGAAGGCGTGGCGATCCGTACCGGTGATTTCAAACCGGTTGAATCCGTTGACCTCGCATAGGCCGACATTCTCCTGCACGTTCCTGATCTCAGCAGCGACCACGTCAAAGGCTTCGTCAAAGTTAAAGGTCAGGCTGGGGTGAAAGTCCTGTGTGGGTTTGATGTAGTCGACCCGCTCCCATCCGTTTACGACGGTGAACTCGGCACCTTCGGTGGCCAGAACCGGCGTCAGCGGCGTGGTCTTGGCCGGGCGACCCGCCGGGCGGTGTTCATGCGGAAAGTGGAAGCGGAATTCGTTCTGGTAATCCTCGATTGCCTTCAGCGAGGTCAGCTCCACATTTGCATGCCCGGTAAAGCGGCGTGGATCGAGGCACCAGGTGTCATAACACGCCTCGCCATGAACGATCTGTTGCGCCAGCAACCAGCCGTGCCCGCCGCCTTCGCCCAGACCGGCGCGCAACCCGATGATGCAGAATGCGTTGCGCTTGCCGGGGATCGGACCGACCAGCGGCGCGCCGTCGATGGTGTAAGTGATTGGGCCATTCACCACGGATCGGATGCCGGTTTCGCGTAAGGCGGGCATACGTTCAAACGCACCTTCCAGCACGTCCATGACCCGATCCAGATCATCAGGGCAGAGTGCGTTGACAAAGTTCGGATCAATCCCGTCCATCCCCCAGGGTTTGCAGTCCTGCTCATAGAAACCAACCAGCAGACCGCCCTTTTCCTGACGGCTGTAATAGTCGCTGATCGGGCAGCGCAGCAGCGGCATGCGATGGCCTGCCTCAGCGATGCCGGGAATGTCTTCGGTCAGGAAATACTGGTGCTCCATTGATGCGACGGGGTGATGCACCCCCATCATCGCGCCCACTTCGTTGACGCGGTAACCGCAGGCGTTGACTACAATGTCGCAATCAATGTCGCCGTTTTCGGTATGAACGGTCCAGGTGTCGTCCTTGTGCTGCGTCAGCGCGGTCACAGGCGTGTTGCGATAGACCTCGGCCCCGGCCTTGCGGGCGTGATAGGCCAGCGCCTGGCACAGCTGCGCCGGGTCGATATCTCCATCCAGCGGGTCCCAGAGCCCGCCCAGCAGATTTGTGGTCGAGATCAGCGGATGGCGGTGGGCGCATTCCTCGGCATCGATCACCTCGAACGCGACACCCATGCCGCGGGCCATCGAGGCAAAGTGGCGATAACCCTGCATCTGCGCCTCGGTATTGGCGAGGCGAATGCCACCATCGGCATGGTGGTAGTTGATCGGGTATTCGGGGTTTTCCGATAGCTTCTTATACAGGTTGATCGAATGCGTCTTCAGCCCCACCATGGTCTGGTTCATACCAAAATTGGTCACTTGGGCGGCGGAGTGCCAGGTCGTGCCGCTGGTCAGCTCATTGCGCTCGACCAGAACAACATCGCCCCATCCCTCCTGTGTCAGGTGATAAAGCGTTGAGCATCCGGCAATGCCTCCGCCGATGACGACAACCTTGGTGCGGGATTTCATGCGACGCGAGCCTCCGAAAGACAGTTTGCGAGATAGGCCCGCAGATTGGACCGCTTCGCAATAAGCCCGGCATTTATTCAGAGGAAATCAAACTCTAAATTCGATTTTTTCGAGTTTTTATCGAGGTCATTGTAATTGCATCGGTTAAGCTTCTTCTATCGGCGTTGAGGCGCGACCGAAGGAGCAAGCATGGCAGGGCAGCGTGGAAAGCGAGGGGGCCGTCGCGAGCGGCTGGCGCAGCGCGCCGCAAAGCCCGCGATTGATCCTTGCCCGCCCGGCCAGATTGGTGGCGTCTACAAACCACTCAGCGACGCGGATCTGCATCGCATTTATGATACTGCACTGGATCTTCTCGAAATGCTTGGCGTGGGCGAAGTACCCGAGCGTCTGCAAGCGGATCTGTTGGCCATCGGTGCGATTGACAATGGCAAGGGGCGCATCCTGTTTCCGCCCAAGCTGGTGGAAGAGGCCATTGATCAGGCCGCAAAGACGTTCATTCTGCATGGTCGGGACCCGGCCCGATCCATCGAAGTGGGCGGCAATAAGGTCTATTTCGGCACAGGTGGCGCGGCGGTTCAGACGCTGGACATGGACAGCGGGATTTACCGGCCTTCGACATTGCAAGATCTGCACAACTTCACCCGGCTACAAGACACACTGGCCAATGTCAGTTGGTACACCCGTTGCTGCGTCGCCACCGATGTGCCGGACAATTTCGATCTGGACGTCAACACCGCCTTTGCGCTGATCAAAAACACAACCAAACCCACGGCGACCTCGTTCACGTTGGCCGAATATGTGGCCCCGATTGTCGAGATGCTGGACATCGCCGCCGGTGGACCGGGAGAATTTGCCAAGCGTCCCTTCATGAAGGCGCATATCAGCCCGGTAATTTCGCCCATGCGCTATGGCGAGGATGCGGTGGATGTTGTCTATGAGTGCATCCGGCACAATATCCCGATTTCGTGCATCACCGCCGCACAGGCAGGGGCGACCGCGCCTGCCACGCTGGCCGGATTTCTGGCACAGTCGCTGGCCGAAACGCTGGCCAGCCTGCTCATGGTGCATGCGATCCGGCCGGGTTATCCGATGGTCTTTTCAAACTGGCCGCTGGTGATTGACTTGCGCACCGGCGCGTTTTCGGGAGGCAGCGGGGAAACGGCTGTGCTGAATGCGGCTTCGGCGCAACTTTCAAACTGGCTGGGCCTGCCGTCAGGAGTGGCCTGTTCGATGACAGACGCCAAGGCCATCGACGCGCAATATGGCATGGAGAAAGGTATCACCTCTATGGCAGCAGCGCTGGCCGGGGGGAACTTGATCTACGAAAGTTCGGGCATGACCGCATCCTTGCTGGGGGCCAGCTTTGAGGCATTTGTGCTGGATGACGAAATGCACTCGAACACCTACCGTGCTCTGCGGGGGATCGAGGTGAGTGATGAAAACCTGGGCTTTGATGCGATCTGCGATGCGGTTCTCGGTGACGGGCATTTCCTGGGAGGGCAGCACACCTATGCGGCGATGGAACGAGACTATTTCTACCCGTCACTCGCCGACCGCGATGAGCCGCGCACATGGGCGGAAAACGGTGCGCAAGATGCCTGGGCCCGTGCCCGACGCCGGGCGCAGGACATCCTTGACGAACACCACCCGCAATATCTGACATCTGACCAGGAACGCCAAATCCGTGAGCGGTTCAACATTCTGATCCCGTAGTCAAAAATGTTGTTTGGCAGGGTCAGCCCGGTCAGGTGATTAGCCGGAAACTTTCGGCCAGCCAGGCTCTGTTTTGAGTTTGCTGGGATATGGCGTGTTCGGTGATCAGGGCCCGCATCTTGCTATCCACCAGTTCCAGCAACGACCGGGAACAATCAGGTGTCGCGACAATGGCCAAACTGCGCGAAAAACTCTTGCCGGGAAAGCGATGCATGCTGAGGTTCTGCTGAAACCGTTTGGCGCGGGAAAACAGCAATGGTGTTGTGATGGTCCATCCCGCCCCGGCTGCGACCATCGCCATCAAAGTCTGGTTGTTGCTACATTCGAAATTGGACGAAGGGGACAAACCAAGACGGCGCATCTGCGACTCGATTTGCCGTGCAATGATCAGATTGCCCGAGAATCTCAGAAAAGGCAGGCTGGTTTGGCCTTCTACGACATTGGCCGCAAGTTCGTCACACCCCCGAGGCAGCACCACAACAAACGGATCGCGCAGCAACGGTCGTTCCTGCAGGTCGCGCATGCGTTCATTCAAAGTGGTCGTGATCCCCAGATCAAGATGCCTGTCACGCAACATGTCTGTGATCGTGTGACTTGAGTCCGTTTGGTACATGAAATTGCAGCTTGGCATGTGTTGCGACAAGAATACGGCCAGTTCCGGCATGATGTCGCTGTCGAAATCTTCGATTGACCCGATGCGTAGCAGGCTTGCTTCGGCAATGCTGCCGGCCGACGCTTCGGCCTTGGCTTTGCGAATGGCGTAGAGGGCTTCGTCAATGTTGCGCAGGAAAACTTCACCCTTTGGTGTCAGCACCATGGGCCTGCGCGCGTGGTTGAACAACTCGACCCCCAAATGGTCTTCGAGATTGCGCAGATGATGCGAGACCGTGCTGATGGTCAAGCCGGTTTGCTTAGAGGCCGCCTGGAGCGATCCTTTCTGCGCGCAGATCTGAAACAGTTCCAGCCATTTGAGGTTTAGATCCTTGGTGGTTGAATGGCGAGGCATTGATGTTGTTCCGTTTGGCCTGTTGGAGATGTCGTCTTGCTTCGAATTTATACTAATAAAGTTACTATTTTCTCGAAATGATTGGCGATTCTTTCTGCGTGATGCTTTATGAGTGCGTTTTCCAAATTGAAAAAAACCCGCGGCATTCAGACTCGGAGAAGGGTTTAGCACCTGATCTCGTTTCCTTTTCAATCTGGACAGGGCCTGCGAGAATACCGTGCCAAAAGAGCACATCACAACAGCGGTCACAGTGGGTCGCCGCGCCTTGAGCTTATCGAACATATTCCTGACGGGTTCCGTTTTCGGCCGCGCGACAACAGCTGAGAGGGCAAAATGAAGCGGTGGGGATATTTCCAGCCCGTTCCAATGACCTTGATGGGCTGGCCTTCTAATATGACTTTTGACCTTCCCGAGTTACATTTTTGGGATGCAAAAAAATGTTGACCGAGCTTATGGGTTGTTTTCGTCGGCAGTGGCGGTTGTTCTGTTGCTGGGCACGATGGTTGTTATTCTGCTGGCAACGGCCAGCTTTCTCCGTCAGACAACTGACGTGCTGCTCGGTGCAGGATCCGGTGTATCATATGAAGATCTGCAACAGCTTTTTGCCTTGCTTTTGGGAGCGGTCATAGCTCTTGAACTCGCCCATTCCGTGCATCTGATGGTGACAGGCAGCAAAGGGTATGAGCAGGTTCGGATCGTTTTGATGATTGGTATTCTGGCCGTTGTCAGAAAGCTGATTGTTATGGAAATCGATCAGGTTTCGGCCCTTTTGGTCTTCGGTCTTGCCGCTGCAGTGCTTGCATTGGGTATTGCTTTTGGCGTTTTGCTCTGGATTGATCGAACGACAACGGACGATACAGATTAGACGCTGCGTGCCGCAGTGTTCATGACATCCGCTGCACAGCTGCGCACGGGCGGCTCATTTCTTGATCGAGTCCCGGATAGATGCGACCAGATCGTGCAGATGCGAAATCTCACTCAGCAGTCCCAGACGAATGAGTTCGGAAAGGGCCTCGTTCGTAGTGGGAATGTGATTGGCTTTTCGCCATCCTTCAGCTGCCGCGAGAAGCTCGGCATCCAGTTCAATCAGATAGGTGGTGGCCGCTGACGTTGTATCGGACGCGATGCTATGCTGGTCGCTGATGTCTGACGGCTGACTTACGTCGGTAGGCACGTCTGTTTCCTCTATGCAGCAATGGGGCAAAGAGTAATTCGGTTTTGTCAAACCCGGTAGTTGTGGTGATCCACTAAGTAGTTTTACTTACGCGCAGATACTAATTTCTACTCTGTCATCCTGATCAGATCTGCAATTCCACGTGCCTGCATTTTCTCGCGAATACGAGAGCGATGAACTTCAACCGTGCGGCGGCTAAGGCCCAGTTCGCTTGCGATCTCTTTGTTCAGTTTGCCCTTTAACAGCAGTTGCAGAACCTGCCGTTCGCGGTCGGTCAGTTTTGACAAGCGTTCTTCAACAACCCTTTTGGGTACCGCCGACGCCGGATTCAGCGAAAAACTGGTTTCCGCAGATTTGATTGCCTCAAGGATCTGTTCGACCGGCGGTGGTTTCTCAATAAAGTCCAATGCGCCCAAACGCATGGCCTGAACTGCAAGAGGAACGTCGCCATGTGCAGTTATCACGATGACGGGGCAACGCGCATCCATGTCGTTGAGGTGTTTTAAAAGCTCTATTCCGCTTATGCCTGGCAACCTGAGATCCAACAGAACACAGGATATTTTGTGTTGGTCAAACTGCTTCAAAAACTGTTCGGCTGTTTCAAACGGTTCTGTCTCATAGCCATACGCCCCCAAAACAGCACAAAGCGAATGCAAGACTGATGTGTCGTCTTCGATAACATAGACCAACATCTCATTGCGTGAGGGTGTCATAGTTTTCCTCATTCAGTGGCAGGCTGAAAACCATGGTGGTGCCGACATTCGAAGGTGCAACCCAGATACGACCGCCATGTGCCTCAAGTATAGAACGACACAGCGACAGGCCAATGCCCATTCCCATTGTTGTTGACGCGCGCAGGGGTTCAAACAGAAACTCTTTTATCTCATCCGGTATTCCGGGGCCGGAATCCCGAACCGTGACCTGTACCTGATCGCCTACTCTTGCAGTTTGGATTGTCAGGTGATGATTTTGATGCGCCTCCATGGCCTGCAAACTGTTGCGCACCAGGTTGAGCACCACTTGCGACAACTGCACCGGATCACCGACGACTTTGGGTAAACCATGATCCAACTGCGTTGTGACGTGCAGGTCCGGCAGATCGTTTGCAACCAATGCCAGATCCATGCCCTGTTGTATCACCTTGTTGATGTCGATGAGATCCGTGTTCAGATCGCCGCTGGAAATAAAGTTGCGGATGCGGTGTACCAGCTCTCCGGCCCGGGCGGCTTCCGTCACAGCCAGTTCAATATGGCTTTTGGCCGGTTCAGGGATTTCAACCTCTGCCCGGACCAGTTCCTGACGGCAGGCGTTCACGTAGTTTGACACAGCTGTCAGCGGTTGATTGAGTTCATGAGCAATGGCCGACGCCAACTCACCCATCGAACTGGCACGCGCGGCATCAAGCAGCGCATGACGCAATTTGATTTTTTCGTCTTCTGCTTTTTTTTGAGCCTCCAGCGCGACCTGTTCGTGTTCTAAACTGTTCAGCGCAAAAAGCGCCCGTCTGAGGATACGCAGTGCATCATGATCCAATGCGTCGAAGGGTTTGCTTTGCCCGCGTCTTTCTTCGCTCCAAAGCGCAAAAGACCCTCGGGGAGACAGACGGGTTGTACCGTTGTCTGCCAATGTCTCAAACTTCTCCGGTTTTCCAGCCCAACTGATTGTCTGGACATACTCGGTGCGCAGAAAAACAAGGTAATCTTTCCCGTCGTCGGACAGCTCCAGAAAAGCTGCGCCTGCCGCCTGTCCGATCTGCTCTTTGTCCAGAAACGTTGTGGAAGACAGACGAGAGCTTGTCGCGATCCCATCTGAACATTTGGCGCGCAACGGTTGAAAATCGATTGCCTGTGCGGGCACGTTTCCGGCAGTTATTGTTTTGCCTCGTAGCACCAGAATAAGTCCGCGTGCGTCGATCATCTGCATAAGTGCTTCAGCTTGTTCCGCGACAAGATCAGCGAGGGCAGATCCAACTCTGGCCCTTTGTTCGATCTGAAAAGCGGTTTTTTCAGCGGTGATGCACTTTTTGAGCTGATTGGTGTTTTCGATGCTTTGCAACAGAGCTGAGGTGGTGCTGGCAAGAAGCTCGGCAAATCGCAACCGGCTGGAAGACACGAGACGTTTGCCATAGTGGTGACAAGCCACCAGCCCCCAAAGTTCGTTGTTGGTCACAAGCGAAATCGACAGGCTGGCACCAACACCCATGTTATTTAGATATTCGACGTGCACCTGTGCCACTGCGCGCAGCTTGGAATAGGTCAGATCAAGTGGGCGCGCAGACGTATCGCTTGCCACTTCGCCGGTGCGCGAGACGATTGGGATACGTTCGCCGTTAATGTCCGGAATGGTACGGATGACATTTAAGGTAAAATGCCGCCGCGCAGGATCTGGGATGTCCGACGCCGGATAGTGCAGGCCCAAGAAACTGTCTGGTCTGTTTGTGCTTTCTGCAATGACTTCGCCGTGCTTGTCCTCGGCGAACTTGTAAATCATGACGCGGTCAAACCCCGTGACGTCCCTGATCATTTTGGCGCTTGCTTCGGCGAGTTCGACCAGAACACCAGGTTTGACAAGCTCGGAAATAATACCCTGCCGCAAGACCTCGTCCTCCCACACAGCGGTGGGCGCAGGCTCGGGAGCGACGAATTCGAGTATGATATAGCCGTTATACTTGTGCGGAAAACACTCGACCGGCAAGGGGCCACCCGGCCCATTGTCCAAGCAGAAAAACCATGGCTTCAGAAGTTCCGGGTTTGACGGCTGCAACGGCAATTTTAGCAGATGTCGCGTATTCTCTTCCCCGATCAGATCGGACACGTGTTTGCCCAAAATGGCATGGGCAGGCACGCCCACGAAGTGTTCCGTATTCAGGCTTGCATACTCGACCTGAAGCGTTTCTCCGGAAAGTGCAACAAGAGCGCCATGGGGTTGGACCGCGCCGATCAAGTGGATCGGCTCACGATCACAAGTGCTGAGATCGACACCATCCGCCATCAGATGGATCCTCCTTGGCTTCTTTTGTCCAATGGCGAGAGCCACTTATCCAAAAGACGAAATGTGTCTCTTGCCCCGGAAATCAAATCATCAAGCGCTTTGTCGCTGACCCGCAACTGGTCCAGATATGTCAGGGTCATGTTCCATCGGGTGCGGCCTTCGGTACGACACCAGTCCCAGTACCTGCGGCCATGATTATTGTCTTTGGAAAGCAATTTTTCAGCGGCCTTGTTTATCAGCGCCCCACCCATTGTGGCGCCCTCGACCACGTATAACACTCCGCCGACCGTGTTTGGTGTCACGACCCTGGCGATGTCCTGGCATTTGGGGTTTGTAGAAGCGGTGCCGCGATAAGGGTCCAGATCAATCATGTCCTGTGCAATCAAATCAGCCCGTTTCGCATACTCAAACGGCGTCAAACCGGGACCACCTGATCCGAGCGCCTCAATAACAGCTTCATCCAACGGTGCGTAGAACCCGTGCAGGCGCTTGATAAGTGCATAGTAGTCAGAACGCCGGATAGAGCCATCGAGTAGCGCGGCAAAGGTGATCTGTTCGTGCAGCTTGTTGTGCAGGGCATCCGTCTCACTGCGCAGTATCGCTCGCAAGGACTGGCCGTCCAATTCTGACAGAGATATCAAACGTTTTCCTCCGGTCCGTGCGAATGGTTGTTCACCCGCTCCTACTTGATTGTGTTCAAGCCTAAAGCAGGTTCGGTCAGGTCGAAACCAAACAACGTTGAATCTACCGTGGTGAATTTCCATTGCAAAATCAACGCGACGCCAAGTGTTCAATTTGAAAACACCGGCGTTCTAAGTTAAGGCTTGGCCATACGGCTAAAGGAGAAACAGCGTTGTGAATAGTTCAGACGCGGGTTTGTTGGCCCAATTTTCGGAACTCGATGCAGGTTTGTTGAAATCCCTCTTGACCCAGGCAGCAGACCTTTTGTTGCTCATCGATCCTGACAAGGTGATTACGGATGTCTCAGGCAATACCCAGCTGATTGAGCGTATCGATGCCCTGACGTGGAAGGGAAAACCGATTTTCGATATTCTGCCTGATGGCGCAAGGCAGGACTTCTCGAGGCTTCTTGCCGGCGAGGAGCGAGGCCCTGAGGTTGGCGAGTGCATCGTACGCCACAGCACCAGCGACGGGCGCGCTGTTACCATTGCCTTCGCGCCAGCCGTCAAAGTGGGGCGTACCGTTGAGGTAGTGCTTGGACGGGATATCAGCAAGGCGTCGGCCCTGCAGGATCGGTTGGTCGAGCTGCATCAGATTATGGGCGAAAAGCTGGAGGCGCAGAAACAAGTCGAGGCTGAATACAGGACATTGTTCAGCGTCGGGTCCGAACCCATTTTGATCGTCAAAGGGGCGGTCGCGGCAATTTCGGATGTCAATCCCGCTGCGGCGCGTCTTCTGGGGCGGCACGCTGATGAATTGCTGACACAGCCACTTTCGGCCGTCTTTGACAAATCTGAACACAAAGAACTTAAGGCTCTTGTCGCCGCGGTCGTACGCACGAATGCTGCGGCATCATCGCAGCTGCGACTGGCAGAGGGTCAGGACGTCCTCGTGCATGCGTCTCCGGGGTTTGGCCGCAGTGAAGCAGTCATCCTTCGGTTAGGTGTGGCCCCTTCAACAGCAGGGCAAATGTCGGATGAAGATGTTGTGTTGGAGTTGGTCCGTTCTGCCACAGAAGGCGTTGTTGTCACGGATGACGCGGGGCGCATAGTTTGGCAGAATAAAGCGTTTGAGAGTCTGGTGTCATTCAGCGCGTCCAATTGGAATGCACCAGAGACGTTGGGCAGTTTCTTCGATCCGGCAGATTTGGATTTTGCATCCGTTCTGAAAGTTTTGCGCGACAACCCACATATCAGATCTGTACCCGCAAATATTACACGGCCAAATGGGCAAACCCTGGAAGTAGAGTTGTCCGGTTCAGTTGTTCCGAATACTGCGCCTCGCAGACTGGGGTTCATCATCCGAAACCTGACGACCCGGGTCACGAGCCAAGATGCCACGACCACCCCGGACTCATCAATTGAAGCGATGCTCAGTCGGATCGGAAAATCGCCACTGCGAGAGCTCGTGCAGCAAGAGACAGCGGTTCTGGAGAAAAATCTGATTCTGGCGGCATTGAAGCTGACCGGAAACAACCGAGCCGCGACAGCGAAGATCTTGGGGCTCAGCCGGCAGGGGCTTTACAGCAAGCTTGATCGCTACGGTGTAGGTGCGGATTGATTTTTTTCCGGGATCGATGACCGGACCAGAGAGACAAAAAGATCTGGGGCTTCTTCATGCGCAAGATGTCCCAGGTCGGGAAACTCGATGAGCTTCGACTTGGGTATGGTCGGCTGTATGTATGCTGTGCGGTCTGGAGGCACGGCCTGATCGTTGAGCCCAACTGCAATTTCAACATTCGTCTTTGATTGCGCCATGGTTTGTTTGAAATCGCGTAGCGACCATTGCGCCATCATAAACAGAGCCCCCTGAACATGGCTGCGGTCCTTCAGCAAACGTGCATAAAGCTCCAATTGTTCGTCTGGGATTTGCGAACCAGTTGACGCAATCAGACGCCGGGTCCGTGTCAGAGCGTCTTGGCCCAAGGTGAACAGCCAGGGTGTCAGAGGGTTCAAAGCCAGCGATTTTGCAATCAGCGGGAAAAATACGCCTGCCAAACCGTCAAAATCGGAAAAGGCCGGGTTTATTGCCAGAATCGACCGGGGCCGGTTTGCGTCGTCCAGATGGTGCTCGCAGAGTTGCAACGCAACGGCCGCACCAGCGGAATGCGCGACCACCCTGTCCGGCAGCCAGCCTTCCTGCTGGCACAAGGCGGCGACATCTGCGCTCATATGGTTCAACCCGCTACGATTGCGTGCGCCAAGTACGGTAAACCCGTGTCCAGGCAGGTCGATGGCCACAACATGGTGATCCTTCACCAGTTCGCACATCAGGGCGTTCCAGCTATGGGTCGATGCTCCGGCGCCATGCAGGAACAAGACGGTCGGGCCCGTGCCAGACTCTTGCACATGCCACCGATGTGGCGCGCAGACAACGCGTCGAGACCATGCATTGTGCGGCCAGGTGGGAAGATCGCGTTGCCAGTCCATCGCTCAGGTGTGGATCGCGGCTTCAATCGCCTGCGTCAGCCCTGTCGTTGTCGCGCGGGGCAGGGCTACATGATCTGCTCCCATCCGAATTGCGAGGCTTTGCAGGGCCTTTTGAGGGCGAACGGCAGTGTCGAGGACAACGCTGCGAACCTTCGAGACGCGCAGCCAATCGGCGGTGTGTTCAGCATCTTCGGTCGCTTTCTGCCGGTTGCGTTGGCCATCAAGTGCCACATTTGCACGTCCATCCGTCAGCAGGATCACGGTTGGCGTCATGCCGCGCTTATGGGCGCTGCCCGCCATGATGCCTGCACATTGCAACCCGTCGGCCAACGGCGTCGCCCCGCCACCGGGCAGGGCAGCCAGCCGTCTCTTTGCCAGTACCAAAGACCGGTTCGGGGGCAGAAGGACATCAGCCGAGTCATTGCGAAACCCGATCAGGGCCACGTGATCGCGATGAGAATAGGCGCGTGCCAGTAGGTGCTCGACCGCGCCCTTGGCCTCGTTCAAGCGCGCACGTGCGGCTGATCCTGAGGCATCGACAAGGAAGATCAGTAGCCGTTCGGTCTGGGTCTCAAACCGTTTCAGGCAGATATCGCTGGGCAGCACGCTGACATGGCCCTCGGAGGCGCGGCGCAGTTTCTGCCAGGGCGCTGCCATGCGAAGCGTGGCGATCAGGTCAACCCGGCTGCGCCCGTCCGGTCTGCGGCGGCGCGGTGCGATGGGCCGTCCGCGCTGTTTTGCAATCCGCGCATCCCCAGCCCCTGTTCCCGTGGCTCCGGCCCGGCGCAGGGCTGATTGTGGCAGAATCCCTTCGGGTAAGGCGATCCTCACGGCTTCGACCAGCACGTCCTGATCGGGTGTACTGTCTGATGGAGAAGAGGGCGCTGGCTGTTCGGGAATGGGCGCTTCGGCTTCGGGTTCCGGGGCGGGCAGGCAGGTCGCACGATGCGCCAGAACCAACGTGGCCGCGATTTCCAGGTCTTCGGTTTCCACAGACACGCGCCCATTCAGGGCTGCGTTGCACCGAGCGGCTTTCAAAGTAAGTGACGGTGCGCGTAGGCTGGAGATGCCCAGCCGTGCAGAGAGATGCACAAGGGTCGAAATGTCCGATGCCGTTGCCTGAACGGCTGGTAGCAAAGCACGCGCATGCGTAAGTTCTTCGGTGTCTATGGCGGGCGGATCACACGCGCGCAGATCCGTCAGATCTATGCGCAAGGCCAGGCGGTCGGACAGAGTGGCAGTTAGTGTTTCCTCGGGCTCGGCCCCTTCATCGCACGCAATGAGGCAGGAATGATCTTCGTCCAACCGGCTAGCCAGCTTTGCGGCCAGTTCCGAAGGGCAGCGTTCCGCCATGCAAAGGTGATAGGCCGCCGGTCGGTCCAATAGCCCTTGGCGATTGACCGGCTGTCCCTGCGCAAGCGTTGCAGCAAAATCCATCGAAGCAAATAGCTCGGCATCCGTCAGCGAGGGATGCAGCCGCTGGTGTGGTAGGCCCAGATCAGGCAGTGTTGCCAAACAAACATCGCGCGCTGGTCCGGCGCGCGCGCGCAGAACGATCCCGCCCAGCCCAACCGGGTCGACGGCGAACAGGCGCAGGCTGTGCCAGACTGGCGCCCAAGGATCGGGCGAGGGTGTCATCCCAAAACCTCATCCAAGGCACGGCGGACGCGAGCGACCGAACCGGCTTCGTCCATCGGGTCGCGGCGCAGGCGGTGGGCCAAAGCGATCGGTGCGATACGACGGATATGCCGCCGCGTGACCGAGGCTGCGCCTTCGTAAGCTGCAAGCGCACGACAGGCGCGGACAAGGGTGAGTTCGCCGCGCAACCCGTCCGAGCCCAGCGTGATGCACAGTTCCGCGCAATCGCGTAGTTCGCGCTTGCGGACTTTGATGTCAGGTAAGGTATCGCGCGCGGTCAGGATGGCTTTGCGCACACGGGTATCCTCGCGGTGCCATTTCTTCAGGAACTTGTCGGGCTGCAATTCGAACGCATCCCGGCGCTGTACCACCTCGACCCTCTGGTCGATATCATCGGGGGATCGCACCTCGACCGACAGACCGAACCGGTCCAGCAGTTGCGGCCGTAACTCGCCTTCTTCGGGGTTGCCGGACCCCACCAAAACGAACCGAGCCGGATGACGGATCGATAGCCCCTCGCGCTCGACCACGTTCTCTCCGGTCTGGGCCACATCCAGAAGCAGATCGACAAGGTGATCTTCCAGCAAGTTGACCTCATCAATGTATAGATACCCCCGGTTTGCTTGCGCCAGTAGGCCCGGTTGAAAGGCTTTCTCGCCACTCACCAAGGCCCGTTCGATGTCCAAAGCACCGGTCACCCGGTCCTCGGTCGCGCCCAAAGGCAGGTCGACGACGGGGGTGGGATAGTCGAGAATCTGTGCATCCTCAGCCACTTCGGCCCAATCCGGGCAAGCGGGCCGTGTCGCGGATTGCACCGGGCAGCCTTCGACCACCGAGATCGGTGGCAGCAAAGCTGCCAACGCGCGGACGGCGGTGGATTTACCGGTGCCCCTGTCGCCAAAAACAAGGACTCCGCCCAGTTTCGGATCAATCGCCGTCAGGATCATGGCGAGTTTCATCTGATCCTGACCAACAATTGCGGAGAATGGAAACGCGTGCGTCATGTGTTGTCCTGACCCTCCTTCAAGACCACCGGGTGCTTCCCTTCCCAGTGGCCGGCTTCGTTTATGACGTCGAACCTTGCGTAAAGCTCTTCGCGGAACCAATGACCTTCGCGCACCGCTTTCACGGCCTCGGAATGCGGGCCGGGGTGTCGGGCGAAGGCGGCCATCGATCCGGTATCTGGCCAGATCGAGAACGTGATTTGATGGAGGAACGGAACCTCTCCCAACCCAACTTTCATCAGCACATCCGAGTTCGCGCCGATCATCTGGCTGATATCCGGCACCCTGCGCCAGAACCGCAGCAGGATCTTCGGCTTCAGCGTTGCGCGCGTGAGTGCTGCGGTGAGCGACCCGGTGGGCGTCGGGCTGTCGACATGGAAGGGATTCTGCCCTGACCACGCGCCGCGGGATGAGATCGGGCGCAGGAACACGGTCCAATGTTCGCAAGCATGCTTGCGATACCATCCAAACGGGCTGGCGGATTTCAGGCGGCTTTGCGCCGTGTGTTCATCCGGCCAGACACATAAAACAGCCCAAACGGCGGTATTGGGGCGCGGCGTGAACCCTTCGCCGGTGCCAGAGCCGCAGAGCTTCCAGAATTCCAGTCCACTGAGTCGCGATAATGGCCAGCGCGCCAAACCCATCATGGCAAAGGCACCGAGACGGCTGAAAATGCCGTCAAAACGAAACAGGCTCAGGGTTGCGACTTGAATGATCGAACCTCCATAGTGTCAATTTAGATTGACATATTAATGCCAAAACCGGAAGACTTTTGATGGAGTGTGTCAATTTAAGTGAACAGATTGGACCGCTAACACATGACTCGCCTTGATGCGCAGCTCACACAAGACGCGATCCCTGTTGGGGATGACCGGTCTCATGCCGTGGTGATCGGCGCGGGATTGGGCGGTTTGGCAGCGGCGATGCGGCTGGGGGCAAAGGGCTACCGCGTGACCGTTCTGGACCGGCTGGATATGCCCGGCGGGCGTGGCTCGGCCATCTGGCGCGACGGGCATCGGTTTGATCTGGGCCCGACGATTGTGACCGTCCCTGAGGTGTTTCGCGACCTTTGGGCAGATTGCGAGCGCGATTTTGACAAGGACGTCAATCTGGTTGCGCTGGATCCGTTCTATGAAATCCGCTGGCCGGACGGATCGAAATTCGCTGCGCGCCAAAGTGCTGAGGCCATGGAGGCGGAGGTCGCGCGCCTGTCACCGGGCGATGTGAAGGGCCTGCACAAGTTCCTGAAAGACAGCGAGGCGCGCTATCTTTTTGGCTTCGAGGATCTGGGCCGTCGGCCCATGAACCGACTTGCGGATTTGATTAAAGTTCTACCGACCTTTGCCCGGATGCGCGCGGACCGCTCTGTCTATGCCCACGCGGCGCGGCGGTTCAAGGACCCGCGTCTGAGAATGGCGTTCAGCTTTCATCCCCTGTTCATTGGCGGAGACCCGACGCAGGTAACCTCGATGTACATCCTGGTCAGTCATCTGGAAAAGGCATTTGGTGTGCACTACGCCATTGGCGGTGTCGCGGCGATTGCCGAGGCCATGCGCAATGTCGTCCGCGATCAGGGTGGGCTGGTGCGTCAGAACGCAGAGGTGGACGAGATTCTGATCTCTGGTGGTGCGGCCCAAGGCGTGAAGCTAACCTCCGGAGAGGTGATCAGCGCAGATATCGTCGTCTCGAATGCTGATCCGGGCCATACCTACACCAAGCTTCTGCGCAACACCGGGCGCAAACGCTGGACCGATGCGCGGCTGAAGCGCACCCGTTGGTCGATGGGTTTGTTCGTCTGGTATTTCGGAACCAAAGGCACACGCAAGCTGTGGCCCGATGTTGGGCACCACACGATCCTGAACGGGCCACGCTATCGCGGGCTGATCACCGACATCTTCCAAAAGGGCCATCTGGCTGAGGATATGAGCCTCTATGTTCATCGCCCGTCACTGACTGACCCGACAGCGGCACCAGAGGGGGATGACACTTTTTATGCGCTCAGTCCCGTGCCACATCTGGGTCATGACAGTTCTGTTGATTGGGCAACTCAAGCAGAGACCTATCGCCAGCGTGTGCAGGCGGTTCTGGAAGAACAGCTTTTGCCCGGATTGGGTCAGCACCTGACAGCGTCCGAGGTATTCACTCCGGATACGTTCCGCGACCGCTACTTGTCACCTCTGGGCTGCGGGTTTTCGATTGAGCCCCGCATTCTGCAAAGCGCATGGTTCCGCCCGCACAATATCAGCGAAGAGGCCAAGGGCCTGTACCTTGTTGGCGCAGGTACGCATCCCGGCGCGGGGTTGCCCGGCGTGGTCAGCAGTGCCGAGGTTTTGGTAAAACTCGTTCCCGATCCGGTGGGTGTGCGATGATTGATCCGCAGGATATGCAATTCTGCCGGGATGCGATCCGGCACGGGTCGTTGTCCTTCCACGCGGCCTCCAAGTTGCTGCCAGCGTCAGTGCGCGACCCGGCGCTTGCGCTTTACGCCTTTTGCCGGCTGGCAGATGATGAGGTCGACCTGAAAACCGAAAAAGCCGCCGCCGTGTTGATGCTGAAAGAGCGGTTGGAGCAGGTATACGCGGGTCGACCGCGCAATGCCGCGCCAGACCGCGCGTTCGCAGCTTTGGTTGAAGACTATGACATGCCCCGCGCCTTGCCTGAAGCTCTGTTGGAAGGGCTTGCCTGGGACGCGATGGAGCGGCGCTATGACGATATCTCGGACCTGATCGCCTATTCGGCCCGTGTCGCAAGTGCGGTGGGTGTCATGATGTCTGTGCTCATGGAAGAGCGCAATGCGGATGCTCTGGCCCGGGCCTGCGATTTGGGCGTCGCGATGCAATTGACCAATATCGCCCGCGACGTGGGTGAAGACGCACGCGAAAACCGCTTGTACGTGCCCTTGAAATGGCTTGAGCAAGAAGGGGTCGATGCGGACGCTTTCCTGGCAAATCCTCGTGCAGAGCCAGGCTTACGCATCTGTGTTTCGCGTCTGCTAAAACACGCGCAAGACCTCTATCAACGTTCTGAAGCCGGGATCGCAGAACTGCCGTTGCGCTGTCGTCCCGGCATTTACGCGGCGCGTTTTGTTTATGCCGGAATCGGTGGGCAGGTGCGCCGGGCAGGGTTTGACAGCATCTCGCAACGGGCGCGGACCGGGAAGGGTCAGAAGCTTGGTTGGCTGATGTGGTCACTGTGCAGAACGACTTTGAGCGCTGTTGCACCCCGATCCGCACGTCTGTACGCTCGGCCCTTGCCTGAAACCGCCTTTCTGGTCGATGCCGCCGCGCATGACCAACCTACGCAAACCGATTGGAGCGATACGTTGTACACGGCCTTTGCCCAGCTACAGACCTCCGAAAACGCACGGCGGCAGCGCGCTATGGCCTCAGTACGGACGCATGCAAGATAATGTTTATTCTTTACTTTTCAATCTTTTTCGCAGCCTGCGTAGCAGCCGGGGCAACCGGTGGGATGTTCCCGCCGGGTCAGTGGTATCGTGACCTGCAAAAGCCCTCCTGGACACCGCCGAACTGGCTGTTCCCGGTCGCATGGACCTCGCTTTACATCTGCATGAGCTGGGCCGGGGCGCGTGCCGCTGTGGCTGGCGACGCAAGTCTGGCACTGGCATTGTGGGGATTGCAGATCGCCATCAACACGCTGTGGACGCCGGTTTTCTTCGGATTAAGAAGGTTGCGCGCCGGGATGGTTGTTCTGGCCGCGCTGTGGGTGTCGGTTGCTGCAACTCTGCTGGCCTTGTGGTCGGTTGACACTTTGGCCGGACTTCTGTTCGTGCCCTACCTGATCTGGGTCAGCGTCGCTGCGGCGTTGAACTGGTCGGTGTTGCAGCTGAATCCCGAGGTTGCCAATAATCCGCCCCCGATCGAAACCTAAAACCGCCAGCGTGCCCGGCGCGGAACGCGCACAGCCAGAATCGGCTTCAACAAAGGTGAACGAAAACGGCGCAGGTCCAGCGCCTCATAGACACCAACGGTTTCTTCACCGTCCAACTGGGTGCGCACCATGGCGCGCGAGTAGAAGGGTGCATCCAGCATGTTCATCACTTGATGCGGGCGAAAGCCATCATCCGCCCGTGTTTCGCGCCGAACGGCCCAGAGGCTGCGGTTCAGCCGTGCCTTGGGGGGTAACACAGTGGTTTTCGATACACCACCGTCGGCGTCAAAGGACACGGCTTGGCTCAGAGCCGTACCATCCAGCCTTTGCGCGTCGTAGAAACAGGTGCTGCCTTCAGCGGTCGGGAAGCGACCCCATGTCCAGTATGAGAAGTCGTCTTCCAACGCGCGGGTTCCGAAATTTGCATCGAAATACCCGTGCCCGGTCCACTGCCAGCCCCTGGCCGTCAGATCGACATCGATCCGGGCCGTCGGTGCAAACGGACGCCAGATATGGGCGTTGTCCGGGGTAAGGGGCAGCTCCACATCGGTCAGAGCCGTCGGCTCAAGAACCACCTGTCCGCGCACCGGCGAGATCATCGGCGGAGCCCCGATCTCATTGATATCGATGATCAGCTTGTCGCCGTCCCAATGCAGGGACGATGGGCCTACGATCATACTATCGCGCGTTAGACGCAGGGCCGAACGCCCCCGGTCCGTCATCGTGAACCGCCCGCCGGGGCCGTAGGTCGCCACATTGATGCAGACATGGTTTTCCGGGTCTTTGCGCCCTGACCAGCGATACCACGGCGAAAAGACCGAACCGATGAAAGCTATGATTGAGATTGCCCGGCTCTGATCGTCGCTGATCCCGTCGACATACCACCAGGCATAGCCGTTTGGCGGGACGTTGAGGGCGAAGTTTGGTCTTGTATGATCGTCTCGACCACGTGCCGGGCGGAGAGCGCAGCCATCGGCAGCCCCGCTCCCGGGTGCGTGCCGCCGCCCACCAGATACAGGCCCTTGATCGATGTCCGTGCCCGTGGGCGTTTCAGCGCGGCCGTCAACCCATGCGGACTCTGCCCGTAAAGCGATCCGCTGCTCTCGGGGAACAGAGCCTCGAAATCCGCAGGTCGGGTCAGTGTAGCCGGCCCCGGCAGAGGATCGAAGGTCAGATCGAAGCGGCTTAGAAAATCGAAAGTCCGTTTCTGACATATTTCAAACTCCATTGCTGGCGCGGGACCGGTGCCAAGTGGCGGTGCATTTAGAATGATCTCAAAGCGCTCAGGGACGCCGGGCACGCGCTGGGCGTGTGGCCCACGGTCCTGTGCACAGACGTAAATTGATTGTTGGCGCGGAAAGAGACCTGCCTGCAACTCCTGAAACTCGGGCGTGCCCGGTTCGGTGAAAAAGACGTTGTGATGAGACAGGTCCGGACCGCTTGGAATCGCGTCGAAACTCCAGACTGCGGCAGACAGGCTACGATTGGCTTTCAGGGTTTGCGGCGCGACACCGGTGACATCCTGTCCAAGCGCGCCGTTTGCAAGCGCACGGGGATCACCGTTGAAGATCGCCAAATCTGCCGGGACTGTAGTTTGATCATCCAATGTTACCTTTTTAACCTGTCCCTCTTCGCAGTCGATCGACACCACACGGCTGTTGTAAAGAAACTGAATGCCATGCCTTTTGCAAAGACGCTCCAGAGCATGTGGTAACGCTTGCATTCCGTCCTCGACACTCCAGACTCCAGCAGCTTCGGCCTGCCAGATCAGGCTTAGCAGGGCAGGGGATTGATGCGGAAGGCCACCCACGTAAGTTGCGTAGCGACCAAATAATTGTGCCAGACGATTGTCACTGAACCGCCGCGACAACCGGCTGCTGAGACTGCGCAGAGGAGATATGGCGGCAAGCAAAGACGGGTGACGCAATACCATTGCGCCCAGAGAAAGAGGGGATGGTTCCGGTTTCTCCATCATCGATTGATCCAAGGTCGTGAACAGAGCTTTGGTTTCCCGATGGAATTGCCGGAACTCTTCTTCGACTTTTGGGCCTGCAAAGTCTGAAATGGCCCTGCAGTTTGCTTCATGCCTGTCATGCAGGTCTAAAACAGAACCATCCTGCCAGAAATGGCGGGCAAGTATGGGCAGTTTGATCAGGTTCAGGTGATCCTCGAACCTTTCTCCAAGAGCCCGGAAAACGTCATCAAAGACATGCCGCAGGGTCAACACTGTAGGGCCGGCATCTACTGGGCCGCTGTCGGATGGAAAGGTTCTGATCTTTCCTCCCGGGCTGGCATGTTGTTCAAGAACCGTGACATCGAAACCGGCCGCACAAAGCCTGGCAGCACTGCACAGGCCGCCTATACCCGCGCCGATAACAACCGCACGGCGCGCAGGTGGATGTTTAGGGTTCATAAGGAATTGTTGACTCAAGACACATAACTGTCCAGTGTAATTTACACAATTGTGTCAATTAAACATTTCACTTGGGTGGAGCGAGGAACTGCGTATGGAACTGAAGACGAGGATCAACGCCGCCATCACCCAAAGTCTTGTGCGCACTCGTGCGAAACCCGCGCCGACTCAATTGGCCGACGCCCTTGACTATGCTTGCTTTCCGGGCGGCGCTCGGGTGCGCCCGACGATCCTAATGTCCGTGGCCCTGGCCTGCGGCGATGACAATCCAGCTGTCACGGATGCGGCTGCTTCGGCGTTGGAGATCATCCATTGTGCCAGTCTGGTCCATGACGACTTGCCCTGTTTCGATGACGCCGATTTCCGGCGGGGCAAGCCGTCGGTTCATTGCGCGTTCTCTGAACCACTGGCGGTGCTGACCGGGGACAGTCTGATCATTCTTGCGTTCGAAATCCTGACCCGGGCGGCCTCGCATGATCCCAAGCGCGCATTGGCATTGCTGGAGCTGTTGGCGCAACAGACCGGAATGCCCAATGGTATTTGCGCCGGGCAAGGGTGGGAAAGCGAAGCGTCGATTGACTTGGGTGCATATCATCGATCCAAAACCGGTGCGCTGTTCATTGCAGCAACTCAGATGGGGGCTGTCGCGGCGGGTCACGAAGCTGAACCCTGGTATGAATTGGGGGCTCGGATCGGAGAAGCTTATCAGGTCGCAGATGATCTGCGGGACGTTCTTTACGACGAAAAAACGCTGGGCAAACCGGCAGGCCAGGACGACTTGCATGGACGCCCCAGCGCGGTGGATCAATTCGGTGTTCAGGGTGCCATTCAGCGGCTAAATGACATTCTTAGCGGTGCGATTGCCTCGATCCCTTCGTGCCCGGGAGAAGCCATTCTGGCAAAACTTGTGCGTAAACAGGCTGAGGCGTTGACCCCGGTTACACCGGCTGTCGCGAAAGTCTGACGGTGGACCGGTCGTCAGACACTGTAACCCGACCTTCGCTGGGAACGCGGTTCGGTCGACTTCTGGCACGTTCCGATTTGCAGTCCTTGGCGATGCGCTTGCCGATTGCACGCTGGATGGCCAAACGCGACGGCGCGGATATTTTTCATGTCGTTCAAGGGTTTGTGTCCAGCCAAGTCTTAATGGCTCTGGTTGAGCTAAAGGTTATGGAACATCTGGCAGATGGGCCCATGACCGCCCGCCAATTGGCGCTTCGGCTTGGGGTAGACACGGACCGTTTGGCGGTTTTTCTTCACGCAGGCGCGGGACTTGGGATATTGCGGTCTCGTCGGGATGGGTTTTACAGCCTCTCACGCAAGGGGGCGGCGTTGCGCGGTGTCCCTGGTCTAACAGAAATGATTCTGCATCATCGCGCTTTTTACCAAGACCTTGAAGATCCGGCGGAGTTTTTGCGTGACGGGTCAGACACCGCCCTGTCCCGTTTTTGGCCCTATGTCCACGATGCGTCCAAAGTTGGGGAGGAAGAGGCTGCCCGTTACTCTCATCTGATGGCAAGCAGTCAACGTCTTGTGGCCGAGGACACTTTGCGCCAGGTGCGGTTGACCGGGATACGTCACCTTCTTGATATTGGTGGTGGCAGCGGCGCATTTCTGGCTGAAGTTGCGCACCGGTATCCCAAAATTAAGCTAACCCTGTTTGATTTGCCCGAAACCAAAGACTCGGCGGCAGTACATCTTGCTGACGCTGGATGTCTTGATCGAATTGAGCAATCAACTGGCAGTTTCATGTATGATACATTGCCCGACGGGGCGGATGCCGTCAGTTTGATCCGTGTACTTTACGATCATTGCGATGAAACGGTACATGCTCTTTTAGCCAAGGTTTATAAAATTTTACCCCCCGGTGGGCGGATAATTGTTTCCGAGCCTATGTCAGGTGGAAATCGGCCTGACCCAATCACCGACGTCTATTTCGCACTGTACACGCTGGCTATGGGCACCGGTAAAACCCGGTCTGCGGCATGCATTTCGGATATGCTGACCGGTGCCGGATTCGACACGATCTGTCATCCACGCCCGTTACGCAGCTACATCACCTCGGTCGTAACAGGGGTGAAGTCAGGATAAAGTCTGACACCCAAAGTGTCAGTTTAAGTTGACAGATACTTACGTAAAGCTAAACTGACATAAGCTCGCCATGGACTCACCTTTGGGTGGCCGCAACCGGCGAGGGGAGGGAAGACCGTGAGATCTTCAGCCGTAGTACTGCATGGCCCCGGGCATCTGTCTGTCGAGTCTGTGACGTTATCCCCGCCATCCGCATCGGATCTGGTGGTTGAAATCCGTCATTCCGGAGTTTCGACCGGGACGGAAAAATTGTTTTGGTCCGGGGAGATGCCGCCATTTCCCGGAATGGGCTACCCGTTGGTTCCCGGCTATGAAGCCGTGGGCGAAGTGGTCGAGGCCGGGTCCGATACTCGGTACGGGGTGGGCGACGCAGTCTTTGTACCCGGAGCCACGTGTTACGAGGATGCGCATGGCCTGTTCGGCGGGTCCTCGCGCCTGATCGTGACGGATGCGGTCC
This sequence comes from Ruegeria sp. BHSB064, assembly GCF_059613205.1. Lineage (NCBI taxonomy): Bacteria > Pseudomonadati > Pseudomonadota > Alphaproteobacteria > Rhodobacterales > Roseobacteraceae > Ruegeria > Ruegeria sp. BHSB064. Next base: position 22,811 of record NZ_JBXWSB010000019.1, on the reverse strand, counting down.
GTGTGACGCCGCTCGACTCAGGCTGTCAACGTGAGATGACACTGTTGGCGCTGGCCGCCACAGCGCGTCATTCGATGGCCGGTTTGGGCCATCAGGTGCCTGAATTGATCGTCGGCCATGGGGTGGTTGGTCGCCTGCTCGCACGCCTCACTATCGCTGCCGGAGCACCCGCGCCACTGGTGTGGGAAACCAACCCGGCCCGCCGGGACGGGGCCAAAGGTTATCAGGTCATCGCCCCCGAGGAAGACCCGCGCCGTGACTATGGCTGTATCTACGATGCCTCGGGCGACAGCGCGATCCTGAATAATCTGGTCTCGCGCCTGAAGCGCACGGGCGAGATCGTTCTGACCGGGTTCTACACCCAACCGCTCAGCTTCGCGTTCCCACCAGCTTTCATGAAAGAAGCCCGGATGCGCATCGCTGCGGAATGGACGCCCGAGGATATGCGCGCCACCCGCTCTCTGGTCGAAAGTGGCGCATTGTCGCTGGACAATCTGATCAGCCACATCGCGCCCGCGTCGGATGCCGCAACGGCCTATGCCACAGCATTCGAAGACCCCGACTGCCTGAAACTTGTTCTTGATTGGGAGACCACATGAAAGACGACGCCCCCAACCTGAAAGAGTTCGACGCCCGGCTCAAGGCCGAGGCCCATGAGGATTTGGCCGACGTGTTGCCGACCGAGGCGGTCAAGAAAACCCAGATCATCGCGATCTATGGCAAAGGCGGGATCGGCAAAAGCTTCACGCTGGCCAATCTCAGCCACATGATGGCCGAGCAAGGCAAGCGCGTGCTGCTGATCGGCTGTGACCCGAAATCCGACACCACCTCGCTGCTGTTTGGCGGCAAGGCGTGTCCCACGATCATCGAAACCTCGACCCAGAAGAAATTGGCGGGCGAAGAGGTGAAGATCGGTGACGTCTGTTTCAAGCGTGGCGGTGTCTACGCGATGGAACTGGGCGGCCCCGAGGTTGGGCGCGGCTGCGGTGGTCGCGGGATCATCCACGGGTTCGAACTGCTCGAGAAGTTGGGCTTCCACGATTGGGATTTTGATTTCGTTCTTCTGGATTTCCTGGGTGACGTGGTTTGCGGCGGCTTTGGCCTGCCGATCGCGCGCGACATGGCGCAAAAGGTCATTCTGGTTGGCTCGAACGATCTGCAATCGCTGTATGTGGCGAACAATGTCTGCTCGGCGGTGGAGTACTTCCGCAAGCTCGGCGGTAACGTTGGCGTCGCTGGGCTGGTCGTGAACAAGGATGACGGAACGGGTGAGGCGCAGGCTTTTGCCCAAGCCGTCCATATCCCGGTTCTCGCGTCGATCCCGCAGGATGACGACCTGCGTAAGAAATCCGCGAATTATCAGATCGTTGGTACGGAATCCGGCCAGTGGGGGCCTCTCTTTGCCTCCCTTGGCCTGAACGTGGCCGACGCGCCGCCGGTCCGGCCCGCGCCTCTGGATCAGGACGGTCTGCTGGCGCTGTTTGACGGCAAGGAAACCGGGGCGGGGATCGAACTGGTTCCAGCCACCGACGAAGACATGCGCGGTAAGAACGCGGCGCCCAAGAAATCTCTGGAAGTGATCTACGACGACGCATGAACAAAGAAGTCACATATGACGCGTCCGCTGAGGCGCAGGTGATCAAGGGTGAGCCCCGCGCGGAAACCGGGGGTGAGCCGCCAGCCTTGGGCTGCCATTCCGGGTCCGAGATGGAAAATGCCGCGCGCATGGCAGGCCAGTCCGAGTTGCTGGACCAATATGCGCGCGATTACCCGCAAGGCCCCCATGACAAACCACAAAGCATGTGCCCCGCCTTTGGCTCGCTGCGTGTGGGGCTTCGGATGAAACGGGTGGCCACGGTGCTGAGCGGCTCGGCCTGCTGCGTCTATGGTCTGACTTTTGTCAGCCATTTCTACGGCGCGCGACGGTCGGTTGGCTATGTGCCGTTCAACTCGGAAACACTGGTCACCGGCAAGCTGTTCGAAGACATCCGTGCGGCAGTTTATGATCTGGCGGACCCTGAAAAATACGATGCCGTTGTTGTCACCAACCTTTGTGTGCCAACCGCCAGCGGTGTGCCGCTGCGCCTTTTGCCAAATGAAATCAATGGGGTGAGGATCGTCGGAATTGATGTGCCGGGGTTCGGCATTCCGACCCATGCCGAGGCCAAGGATGTTCTGGCCGGTGCCATGCTGGCCTATGCCCGCTCCGAAGCCGAGGCAGGGCCGGTCTCCGCCCCCCACGGTGCGCGGCAGGACCGGCCTACTGTCAGTTTGTTGGGCGAGATGTTCCCCGCCGATCCGGTGATGATTGGTCAGATGTTGGCCCCGCTGGGTCTGGCCGCTGGGCCAGTTGTTCCCTGCCGCGAATGGCGTGAGCTCTACGCCGCGCTGGATTGTGGTGCGGTGGCGGCGATCCATCCGTTCTACACCTCGGCCATTCGGGAGTTTGAAGCCGCAGGCCGTCCGGTTCTGGGAAGTGGGCCTGTCGGGGTGGAGGGCACCGCCGCTTGGTTGTCGTCCATCGGCGACGTGTTCGGTCTTTCCGCGGAAAAGGTAAGCACGGCGCAGAACGCGTTTCTGCCCGCAATCAAAGGCGCATTGGCCGCAGCCCCCATTTCAGGGACGGTGACCGTCTCAGGCTATGAGGGTAGCGAATTGCTGGTGGCACGGCTTCTGATCGAAAGCGGCGCGAGCGTGCCATATGTCGGCACTGCCTGCGCCAAAAGCCAATGGTCCGCGCAGGACGCGGACTGGTTGGAAGCGCATGATGCCAAGGTGGAATTCCGCGCCTCGCTGGAACAGGATTGCGCGGCGATGGAAGGGATCAAACCCGATCTGGCCATCGGCACGACTCCGGTGGTGCAAAAGGCCAAACAGCTGGGCATCCCGGCGCTTTATTTCACCAACCTGATCTCAGCCCGCCCCCTGATGGGGCCTGCGGGTGCTGGATCATTGGCACAGGTGATCAACGCGGCGATTGGAAACAAGGATCGCATGGACCGGATGCGCGATTTCTTCGAAGACGTCGGCACCGAGGATACCGCCGGGATTTGGGAGGGCGACCCGAACTTGCGCCCCGATTTCCGCGCCCTCAATCAGAAAAAACTGGAACGGCAGGCCAAAGCCGCCAAAGCGCAGGAGATGATCTGATGCTGATCCAGGATCATGACCGCGCCGGGGGCTATTGGGGGGCCGTTTATGCTTTCTGTGCCGTGAAGGGCCTGCAAGTGGTAATCGACGGGCCGGTTGGCTGTGAAAACCTGCCCGTCACGTCCGTCCTGCACTACACCGACGCATTGCCGCCGCATGAGTTGCCTATCGTTGTTACCGGTTTGGGCGAAGAGGAACTGGGCCGCGACGGGACCGAAGAGGCGATGAAACGCGCTTGGGGCACGCTTGATCCCGCGCTGCCAGCGGTGGTTGTCACCGGGTCGATTGCCGAGATGATCGGCGGCGGCGTGACGCCTCAGGGCACCAATATCCAACGCTTCCTGCCGCGGACCATTGATGAAGATCAATGGGAAGCCGCCGACCGTGCGATGACATGGATATTCACCGAGTTTGGCATGACCAAAGGTCGGATGCCGCCCGAGAAAAAACGGGACGAGGGCGCAAAACCGCGCGTCAATATCCTTGGGCCCATGTACGGCACGTTCAATATGCCCAGCGATCTGGCCGAGATCCGGCGTCTGGTCGAAGGCATCGGGGCCGAGGTCAATATGGTCATGCCTTTGGGCGCGCATCTGGCCGAGATGCGCAATCTGGTGAACGCCGACGTCAACATCGTCATGTATCGCGAGTTTGGTCGGGGCTTGGCCGAGCTGCTTGGCAAGCCTTACCTACAAGCGCCGATTGGCGTCGACTCGACCACCAAATTCCTGCGCAAATTGGGTGAGCTGACGGGATTGGACCCGGAACCGTTCATCACGCGCGAGAAGCATTCGACCATCAAACCGGTCTGGGACCTGTGGCGCTCGGTCACGCAGGATTTCTTTGCCACGGCTTCGTTCGGGGTTGTGGCCAATGAAACCTACGCGCGGGGCCTGAGGCTGTTTCTGGAAGAGGATCTGGGCTTGCCCTGTGGTTTCTCGGTTGCGCGCTGTGCCGGGACCAAGACCGACAATGATCAGGTGCGTGCGCTGGTCGCGCAGAAGAAACCTCTGGTCGTGTTCGGCAGCATCAACGAAAAGATCTATCTGGCCGAACAAAAAGGCGGGTTCGGGCCATCCCCGGCCTTTATTCCAGCCAGTTTTCCGGGGGCTGCTATCCGTCGGGCGACCGGTACGCCCTTCATGGGTTACGCAGGCGCGACCTATGCTCTGCAAGAGGTCTGCAACGGGCTGTTCGACGCCCTGTTCCACATCCTGCCGCTGGGCACCGAAATGGATGCAGGGCCGGCTACGCCTGCCACGCAACGCACAGAGTTGCCGTGGGACGAGGATGCCAGCGCCGCGCTGGAACGCATTCTGGAAAGCCATCCGGTCCTCACCCGCATTTCCGCCGCCAAATCCTTGCGCGATGCCGCCGAACAGGCGGCCTTGTCCAAAGGGGACGCTCGCGTCTTTGCCAGCACCGTTCAGGCGCTGGATCCCGCGCGTTCCAAATCAGATCTAACCGAAGGAGGAGACTGTGCCAGCAGCAACCCTGAATTCACAAAGTGACACGGACAAGAAGCGTACGCAGCGTACGCCCGAGTTCATTCTCTACTTCACGATCCTTTTCCTGATTTCGATCCCCTTCGCGATGGTCGAATGGATCAGACAGTCCCTGCGCCGCCGCACGCTGAACCTGCGCGGACCGCTGGCTCGCGCATGGTCCGAGGCAGACAGGATCACGCCGATCATCTTTTCACGGTGATGGCGACCCGAGATCCGGCCCGCATCATGCGGGACGGGGCCCAGCCGCTGGGTAAGCGGCGTCAGCATAATGACCCGGAGGTTCCTTATGGCTGATAATGACGACCTGTCCTTCACAGGTCTTACCGACGAGCAAGCTCAGGAGCTGCATTCGGTCTATATGAGCGGCCTATGGCTGTTCGCGATCGTTGCGCTGGTTGCACATATCGCAACCTACATCTGGGCTCCGTGGTTCTGAGGAGGGATTAAGAATGGCAAAATTTTACAAGATTTGGCTGATCTTTGATCCGCGTCGCGTCTTTGTGGCGCAAGGCGTTTTCCTCTTCCTGCTCGCCGTCATGATCCATCTTGTTGTTCTGAGCAGCGGTCTCAACTGGTTTGAGAATGCCGCCTCGACAGCCGGGTTCTGATTGAGCCCTGGCGGCGCTGGGATGCGTCGCGCGATGGATACCAAGAAAGCCGCGGGCGGCATAACCCGCCCGCGGCATGCACCGGGCCCCAGAGTCTCGGTCGTGACCAGAACTGTCGGAGCAAAACAATGGCAATGCTGAGCTTTGAAAAGAAATACCGCTTCCGTGGGGGTACGCTGATCGGCGGTGATCTGTTCGACTTCTGGTTTGGTCCGTTTTATGTGGGCTTCTTCGGCGTAACGACCATTTTCTTCTCGGCTCTTGGCACGATTCTGATTTTTTGGGGTGCAGCGATGCAGGGCACGTTCAACCCCTGGCTCATCAACATCGCACCACCTGACCTGAGTTACGGTCTTGGCATGGCCCCGCTGATGGAGGGGGGGTTGTGGCAAATCATAACCTTCTGCGCGGTGGGCGCTTTTGTCAGTTGGGCGCTGCGAGAGGTTGAAATCTGCCGCAAGCTGGGGATGGGCTATCACGTCCCCTTCGCCTTCAGCTTTGCCATTCTGGCATATGTCACGCTGGTTGTGTTCCGCCCGCTGCTGATGGGCGCGTGGGGGCACGGGTTCACTTATGGCATCTTCAGCCATCTCGATTGGGTGTCGAATACCGGCTACGCCTATCTGCATTTCCATTACAACCCGGCCCATATGTTGGCCGTGACGCTGTTCTTCACCACCACCTTTGCCCTGGCCCTGCATGGCGCGCTGATCCTTTCGGCTGCCAATCCGGAGAAAGGCGAAGAGATGAAGACACCCGATCATGAAGACACGTTCTTCCGCGACTTCATCGGGTATTCGATCGGGACGCTGGGTATTCACCGTCTCGGATTTCTGTTGGCGATCAACGCGGTATTCTTTTCTGCCGTCTGTATCATCATCTCGGGGCCCGTCTGGACGAAGGGCTGGCCCGAATGGTGGAACTGGTGGCTTGAACTGCCGATCTGGCCCTCACAGGCGGGGATGTGATCCATGATTGAGTATCAGAACATCTTCACTCAAGTGCAGGTTCAGGGCGAACCCGAATGGGGCATGGACGACAACCGCCGGATGGGTCGCGAGCGGATCGGCAAGCCGTTCTTCTCAAAGCTGGTCGGCTGGCTTGGGAACGCTCAGATCGGACCGATCTATCTGGGCTCGTTTGGTGTGATCAGCATCGCAACCGGCATCCTGTGGCTCAACATCGTTGGTCTGAACATGCTGGCGCAGGTCAACTGGTCGATTTCCGAGTTTCTGCGCCAGGGCTTCTGGCTTGCGCTGGAACCGCCCAGTCCTGAATACGGGCTGACAATCCCACCGCTGAGCGACGGTGGCTGGTATATCATCGCCAGCTTCTTCCTTCTGGTCTCGGTCATGTCCTGGTGGCTGCGCACCTACGCGCTGGCGATGGAACACAAGATGGGCAAGCATGTGGCTTGGGCCTTTGCCTCGGCCATCTGGCTGTTTCTGGTGCTGGGCCTGTTCCGTCCGATCCTGATGGGATCTTGGTCCGAAGCAGTCCCCTATGGCATCTTCCCGCATCTGGATTGGACCACGGCGTTCTCGATCCGCTACGGCAATCTGTACTACAACCCGTTCCACTGTCTCTCGATTGTGTTCCTCTATGGCTCGGTCCTGCTGTTTGCCATGCACGGGGCGACGATCTTGGCGGTTACTCGCTTTGGCGGCGACCGTGAGCTGGAGCAGATCGTGGATCGTGGCACGGCCTCGGAACGCGCAGCGCTTTTCTGGCGCTGGACCATGGGGTTCAACGCCACGATGGAGGGTATCCACCGTTGGGCCTGGTGGTTTGCGGTGCTTACCCCGATCACCGGAGGGATTGGCATTCTGCTGACCGGCACCGTGGTCGACAACTGGTTTATCTGGGCTCAGGAACACAACTTCGCCCCCGCTTATGACGGGTCATACGGATACGAAGCCTTTGGCACTTACGAAGGCTTCCTAGGGCAGGAGAACTGAGATGTTTCCCAAGTGGTTCGATGAGTGGAACAAAAACAACCCAACGGACGTCTTTGGCCCTGCCATTCTTGTCGGCGCGCTGGGCGGCGCGATCTTCATCGCAGCGATGCTGGTGGCTTTTGGACAGCCCTTTGCCACCAAAAGCATCCAGACCGGCCCGCGCGGGACCGGTATGTCGGTGACAGAGTTCATCAAGGATGTCGAACGCCCCGATCCGACAATCGAAGACTATCTGACCGAGGAACCTTATCCCCCACAGCCCGGCGATGTTCTGGCCCGAGACATCTACGAAAACGTGCAAGTCCTTGGCGACCTGACCGAAGACAATTTCAATCGCCTTATGACCGCCATGACATTCTGGGTCTCACCCGAACAGGGCTGTGCCTACTGTCATGGCGACGGGGATCTGGAAACCTATGGTGAGGATACTCTCTACACCAAACTGGTGTCCCGACGCATGATTGAGATGACCCAGAACATCAATGAAAACTGGGACGGGCATGTGAATGCAAATAAAGAAGTTGGCGTGAACTGCTATACCTGCCACCGGGGACAGAACGTACCCAGCGATATCTGGTTCCGCATTACTCCGGTCGTCGATGCGATGACGGGGTGGGGGGCGGTTCAGAACCGCGCGACAGTGCAGAGCCAGTCAACATCGCTGCCGTCGGATGCGCTGGAAACCTACCTTCTGGATTACGGGATCATTGGTGTACATGACTTGGAATCCCGCGTTGCAGGATCGCCCGCCGACGAAGGCTTCCGGTCCATTCAGGACACCGAACGCACTTATTCGCTGATGAACTATATCGACAACTCCTTGGGTGTGAATTGCGTGTTCTGCCACAACAGCCGCGCCTTCTACGACACAGCCGAAGTAACGCCGCAATGGGCCACGGCCAGCCTTGGCATCGCCATGGTGCAGGAGTTGAACAACGACTACCTGGTGCCGCTGGGTGAGCTTTACCCGGAGGAACGTTTGGGACCGATCCATCAGGACGCGCCCAAAGCGGCGTGCCGGACTTGTCACAAGGGTTATCAGCAGCCGCTACAAGGCTTGAACATGACTGCGGACTGGCCGGAACTGACCACGTCCGAGGTACCGGAATACGAATAGGGCAGGTCATCTCCCCATGATCGGCGTGCCCTGACGCAGCACGGACCTGGTGGCTTCCTCGGTCCGCGCATGGAACACAAACCATGTTCCAAACCCGTTCTGTGGCGACAGAACACCTGGCCGGTGATCCGCACGGGCGTGCGTTCTATCCCATGCTGATCACCGGTCTACAGATCGGAGAAAGACCATGACACACCCAGATACCCCCCTGTTGGACCGTGTTGCCGGACCAGCTGATCTGCGGATGCTCAGCGATGCGGAACTGACGCGGATTGCCGATGAATTGCGGGATGAGGTGATCGATATTGTCTCGGAAACCGGCGGGCATCTGGGGTCCTCTCTGGGTGTGGTCGAGCTGACGGTAGCGTTGCATGCGGTGTTCAACACACCGATGGACAAGCTGATCTGGGATGTGGGCCACCAGTGTTATCCGCACAAAGTTCTGACCGGACGCCGCGACAGGATGCGAACGCTGCGGCAAAAGGACGGGTTGAGCGGGTTCACCAAACGTTCAGAGTCCGTCTTCGACCCGTTTGGTGCGGCGCATAGTTCAACCTCAATCAGCGCGGCGCTGGGCTTTACAATCGGCCGCGATATGGGGATGCCAACGGGCGACGCGATTGCGGTGATCGGCGACGGTTCGATCAGCGCCGGTATGGCCTATGAAGCGCTGAACAACGCGGGTTGTGAAGGGAGACGGTTGTTCGTGATCCTGAATGACAATGAGATGAGCATCGCGCCTCCTGTCGGTGCGATGTCGACCTATCTGTCGCGGCTCTATGCCTCGGAACCGCTGGCCCGGATGCAATCGCTGTCCGAAGGGTTTGAGGCCGCTATGCCTCCACCGGTGCGCGCAGGAATGCGCCGGGCGCGGCAGTTGGTATCGGGGCTGCCAGGCGCAGGCACGCTGTTCGAGGAATTGGGATTTGACTATGTTGGTCCTATAGATGGGCATGACATGGACCAGCTTTTGCCCGTTCTGCGCGCCGCACGAGCGCGCGCAACCGGTCCGGTTCTAATCCACTGCGTGACTGTCAAAGGCAAAGGCTACGCACCGGCTGAGAACAGTGCAGACAAGTATCATGGCGTGTCCAAGTTCGATGTCTCAACAGGGGCAATGAACAAAGCCAAAGCCAACGCGCTCAGCTACACTTCGGTGTTCGGAGAAACCCTGACAGATGAGGCCAGCCGTGATCCGTCTATCGTTGCAGTGACCGCAGCAATGCCGGCCGGGACCGGGGTCAAAACGATGGCCGACCGGTTCCCCGGTCGTGTGTTCGATGTTGGCATCGCTGAACAACATGCCGTCACCTTTGCGGCCGGGATGGCAGCCAGCGGGCTGAAGCCCGTCTGCGCGATCTACTCGACCTTCTTGCAGCGCGGTTATGACCAGGTGGTGCATGATGTGGCTCTGCAAGGTCTGCCCGTCCGGTTTGCCATCGACCGCGCCGGTCTGGTCGGGGCCGATGGCGCGACCCATGCGGGCGCGTTTGATCTGAGCTATTTGTGCAGCTTGCCCGGGTTTGTCGTGATGGCACCCTCGGACGAGGCCGAGCTGCGTCACATGGTGGCCACGTCACTTGCTTACGATGAGGGCCCGTCGGCCGTGCGCTTCCCGCGTGGCGCTGGTGTGGGTGTTGACCTGCCGGACAGGGGCGAGGTCTTGCCGATCGGCAAAGGGCGGATTGTTTGCCAGGGCGAAGACGTTGCCATCCTGTCCCTCGGCGCGCATCTGTCTGAATGTCTGATCGCGGCAGATCTGTTGGCCGAAAATGGTCATAACCCAACGGTAGCAGATGCGCGATTTGCCAAACCTTTGGACACGGCATTAATTGCGCAGTTGGTTGCAACGCACAGCGCGATTGTGACCGTTGAACAAGGCGCGCAGGGCGGTTTCAGCGCGCATGTTCTATCACATCTCGCCAATACCGGAGCGTTGGACCGCGGCTTAAGAATGCGCACAGTTACGTTGCCTGATCGCTTCATCGAACAAGCGGCGCCGCAAGAGATGTATGAGGATGCAGGAATGACCGCGAAGGATATCGCGAGCGTGGTCCGCGAGCTTTATGCACGCGAACCCAATGTTATCTCATTTCCGGTAGTTGGTTAGCTCTGAGGCCCGACTGAGATAAGATATGCCCAGATATTTGCGACTTCGTCCTCTTTTCTGAGTTTGAAAGTCATTTTCCCGCGCGCGCTGGTATCGTCGAGGTATTCCTTAAGGAACTTTGAAGGGTCAGCGACGTAGCTGGCAAACTGGGCCTCTTCCCAAACCAAACCTGCTTCACCCGCCTCGACCATCGAGTCGGAGTAGTTGAACCCTTCGTAGGTTCCAGCGGTTCTACCCATCACGCCATACAGGTTGGGTCCGGTCTTGCCGCCTTTTACGATCTCTTCACCGGCGTCATCAGCGATCATGTGACAGGCTTTGCATTTGTTGAAGTTCTTGGCACCTTTCTCAGCATCCCCTTCGGCCAATACTGGGGTTGCAAAAAAGGCCAGTGCTGCGCCAGCAGACAGGATTCTCTTCATCTGTATTTCCTCCTCAGAAGACTTCTTAAGTTAGAGCAATAGCCCCAAAGTCAATTTTGCTTCCATTAAATCAGGCAACCGCATGGGCCAGCGCACATTGTTTCCACAGCACCATCAGCGCCTCGACCAGCCGGTCGATGTCTTCGTCGCTGTGCAACGGTGAGGGAGTGAAGCGCAGCCGCTCGGTGCCTTTGGGAACAGTCGGATAGTTAATCGGTTGCACGTAGATCCCGTAATCCTGCATCAGAATGTCCGACAGCATCCGGCATTTGACCGGGTCTTTGATCATCACCGGTATGATATGGCTGGGGTTGTCCATATGCGGGATGCCATAAGCGTTCAGCTTGTCGCGCAGGCGCTTCACCTGACGCCGCTGGGCAAAACGTTCAACACTACTGGTTTTCAGATGCCGAATGCTGGTGGTCGCCGCCGCCGCAACCGCCGGAGGCAGTGCCGTCGTGAAGATAAACCCGCTGGAGAAGCTGCGCAGGAAGTCGCACAGCGCCTCGGACCCGGTGACATAGCCGCCAACGCAGCCGTAGGCCTTACCTAACGTGCCTTCGATCAGGGTGATGCGATCTGCCAGCCCTTCACGCTCGCTGATGCCGCCCCCGCGCGGACCGTAAAGGCCTACGGCGTGGACCTCGTCCAGATAGGTCAGCGCGCCGTGCTTCTCGGCGACTTCAACAATTTCTTTCATCGGACAGATGTCGCCATCCATCGAGTAAACGGATTCAAAGGCCACGATCTTGGTGCTGTTAACAGGGAGGGCCGCCAGCTTGCGATCGAGGTCTTTGGGGTCGTTGTGTTTCCAGATGACTTTCTTGGCTCGCGAATGACGGATGCCTTCGATCATCGACGCGTGGTTCAACTCATCGCTCAGGATCACCGCATCGGGCAGGCGGCTGCCGAGGGTCGACAGTGAGGCCCAGTTCGACACATAGCCCGAGGTGAAGACCAATGCAGCCTCCTTGCCATGCAGATCGGCCAGTTCCGCCTCAAGCCGGACGTGGTGGTGGTTGGTGCCCGAGATATTGCGCGTGCCGCCAGCGCCAACGCCGCAGCTGTCGATGACGTCTTTCATCACCTCTCGCACTTTCGGGTTCTGACCCATGCCCAGATAGTCGTTCGAACACCAGACAGTCACCTTGTCGGGGCTGTCTTCGACGTGGGATTTCGCAGTCGGGAACGCGCCACAGAGCCGTTCAAGCTCGGCAAATATCCGGTAATTGCCTTCCTCTTTCAGCTGATCCAGCTGCGCGTTGAACATCTTGTCAAATTCCATGACGTCCCTCCCTTTCGGTATTCATGGTGAGCGGTTTCGGGTCCGGCAGCATCCAGCGCCACAGTTTGGCGTCGGGCAGCGGCAGAACCAGCAACCAGTGTTCCAACAAGGCCAGCGCAGTGAGGCTGGCCAACAGGATTTGCGTTGTCTTGATCGGATCGGTCACGGCATGCCCGGCGCGCGCCATGAACAGGGCGACGGCGACCGAAAGCAGCGAAACGGAAATCGGGAAAAACCAGTTCATCCGGGCGATGCGGAAGTGGCTGGGCAAGTGCGACAGGTGGTCGGGCAGAAATTCGGTATTGAATTTCGGCACCCCGAAAAACAGGTTCAGCTTGGCGGAGATACGCGCTGCGAAAAGGATGCCGAAGCACCACGCGCCGACCGTGTTGGGCTGGTTCCAACTAATCAGCGCCAGCGCGATGGTGATCAGAACCAGCAGCATCTCGTGATAGGCAATGGTCCCCCAGGCGCGGATAAAACGCTCCCAAAACGGTGCGTCGGTGGGGCAGGGATAGGCGTTGGGTCCGGTGATCATGCCACAAAGGAACGCCAGCTCAATCCAGCCCCAAATTGCCAAAGCACTTGTAAAACCCAGATAGATCGCGCCGGTGCTGTCATCGCCCAGCGACAGCCAGAACCCGGCCAGCCCGGAGATGAGCACTGGCAGGGACCACAGCGCGGCGCGGTTGCGTCCGCCCGCGCTGCGGCGGACCACCCACAGGATCGCTCCGGTGGAGAACCACCAGAGGAAAAGCGCAATGGGCGCGGCGATCCAGGGGGCGAGTGTCATCAGTAGCAGGGCTCCAATCTTGTCTGGGCCGGAACCTCGTGCTTTTTCGCCGGGATGAAATACAGCGCCGCAAAGGCGCGACCAGCGCGGAGCGAGCCCCAAAGTTGAGCGACCTTACCCGAGATGCCACCGCGTTCCTTCGCCTTGGCAATGTCTGCGTTGGCCCGATAGAGCGCACGGCAGTTCTTGAGCCAGCGTGGATCGTCGATATCCAGCGTGATCGGGAAGATCTGCTTGCTGAGCTCGCTGGTTTTCTCGAACACAGCATGAGCGTACCAATCGGGATCGACGCCCAATGCCTCATGGAAAGCGGGCCGCTGATGGTCGCGCACGAACATGGTGGCGTAGACGGCGGTCAGGAAGAACTTGATCCACAGCACGTTGACGCCCGAGGTCAGCTTGGGGTCGGTTTTCATCAGCAAAGCAAACGCCTCGCCATGGCTGAACTCGTCATTGCACCACTCTTCGAACCACTTGAAGATCGGGTGGAACCGATGTTCGGGGTTGGCCTGAAGATGCCGGAAGATGGTGATGTAGCGGGCGTAGCCGATCTTTTCCGACAGGTAAGTGGCGTAGTAGATGAACTTGGGCCGGAAATAGGTGTATTTCTTCTTCTGGGTCAGGAAGCCCAGATTCACCCGTAGCCCGGCCTCGCGCAGCGCATCGTTGATGAAACCCGCATGGCGCGCTTCATCCCTTGCCATCAGCTGGAACAACTGGGTGATGTCCTTGTTGTTCCCGCGCCGCTTCATCTCTTTGTATAGCACACAGCCCGAGAATTCGGCGGTGCAAGACGAGATCAGAAAATCGATGAACTCTTTCTTCAACTGCGGCTCCATGCCGTCCCAGTCGATTTGGTCCCAGTCTTCGTTCTTCTTGAAGTGCCCCTTGTTAGGGTCCGAGAGCATCTGGGCAATAAGGCCGTCCCAATCCTCGCGCACCGATGAGACATCAATCGCATCCAGCTCATCAAAGTCGGTGGTGTAAAAGCGCGGCGTCAGCAGAGTGTTCTGCATCGCCGTCTCGGTCGCCATCTCGTCGTTATAGATCGCGTCCTGTTCGGCTGCGATGGCCAGGCCCTCTTCGACCGTGGTGGCGTCGGCGGTGTGTTTGGTCTGAATATTCATAGCGTGACCTCCTCAGAGAAGGAGAATTCGCACAGCTCCATCACCTCGAAATCGCCCGTAAGGCGGGTCCAGAGACGTTCGAGCAGGCTGGCGCGGATGATTGTCGCTTCGCGCTGTTCGATGACGATCTCACCGAACGGGGCCATGATTTCAGGGCCCTTCACCTGCACCTCGTCGCCGGGATAGATCACGGCACCGTTGTCGAACCTGACATGGGCGTGCAGGCTCTCGAATTTGTGGCTCACCTCGACTGTGCAGGGCGCGCGTTCAAAGTCTTTCGTCAAAAGTCCCATGTTGGCTTCCTTTCAAGGTTGGTCCAGAAGTCTGGCGAAACGACTGGCATTATCGGCACCAAACCCCATGAGGTCGGCGCTCCATCCCGTTGCGGGATCGGTGATATCGAGACGGCCATTGGCACGGCGCGTCACGATGACAGGGGTGTGCGCAGGCAGATCGGCCTGCGCGCGGTTGCGGTCGATGACCCGGGCGACACCGGCGACAAAGCCGCCCTGGGTGGCGTCCAGTCGGGCGATGACCGCGCCTTCGGGCGACAGCACGCTGACGGCACCGCTGACGCCATCGCTGATCAGGATCATCGCGCGCTCATGCGTGATTTCGGCCGCCGGAGGCGTCGCCGAAAGCGGCACATCGGCGATGCGGGCATAAGTGACGATGGCCAGAACAGCGCAAACCAACAGCCCCATGGCCCGCAGCAACACGCGCGGGATCAACTCGCGGTCTTGGCTCTGGGTTTGGATGTCGGTCATGCTGTTCACCTATTCCGCTGCAATTGGGTTCATTGCGCGTTCGACGCGCGGGATACTGACCTGCGCCTCGGCGGCATCTGCGAAGATGCGCGCGACGTTTTCTGCATCGGGTATGCAGCGCAGGGCAGGCTGGGTGTTGAAACGCCATGGCCGAACATGCGGCCAGCAGAGCAGATAGCTGAACCGCGTCGGGCCTTGCAGTGTTAGGGCAATTGTACCGGTGCTATCCTTGCGCAGATCCAGATCGGCGCTGGCGATTTTCGAGTATGGCAGGTTCAGCGTGATGGTCAGCGCGGCCCCGATCCGCATGGCGACGCGGCGGTTGGTCAGCGTGTACATCGTGCAACGCGCCTGAATGACCGAGAACAGGACCAGCAGCGCGCAGGTTACGGCCCCAAGGATCACGAAGGGCAGCGACGCAGCAATGGCCAGATCCAGTGGCATCAGGTCCACCACCGAGACAAAGCGCCAGAGCGTCAGGACCGCAAAGTAGCCCGCAACCCACAAGACACTGACAGAGGATTTCGCAAGCGCCCACCAGTGCGGGCGACCCTGCCAAAGGATCACCTCACCCTCGGGCGGGCGTTCCGGCAGGCCCGGCACCGGTTCGACTGCGAAATCGTCATGTGACATGCGGGTGGCTCCTGTCCTTAGATCTGCGGCTCTTGCCGGGCTTCGCTGGCGTAAAGCGTGCCGCCGGCGTAGTAAGCGCTGATTTTCTCTTCCTCGAGCAGGGTGACCTGATCGGGGTTCGCGATCTGCGGCACGTCCTTGACATGCTCGGCAAAGATCGAGCGGACCTTGACCCGGTTTGACCAGATGCGCGCCATGGTCAAAGGCACCAGCCGGGTGCCGCCACCATGTTCCGCGTCCAGTTCGTATTCCAGATAGCGAACCAGTTGTTCGGGCACGTCGACCCACATGTCGGTGACGGTGCCAACGGCCTGATTGTCGCCGGTCACAACCGGTTTGCCGCGCGGGTCACGGCCTGCGGCGTGCGAGAATGCCTCAAGTTTGCGCATTGGTTGAAGTTTCAGATGCCCATGGCCGTCCAGTTCCGGGATGTCACGACGCGGGGCCCAGGCGGCGGGCCCCACACCGTCGACCATCGGGTTGCCGGTGGGCTCGAACGGGTATCCTCCGGCGGCGTTGGTGCGTTCCAGTGCCAGATCATCCCGGTCGCCACGTTGGCCGCTGGGAACCGTCAGCTCTCCGCGCCCGTGGGGAAGTTTGAAGGTCTTGTCATCCGGCACCGGGAACGGGCCCTGATTAGCGGCTTCATTGCCGTCATCATCGACCAGAGGAAAGCCTTCGCGCATATTCTCCCGCTGAATGTAGAAAATCAGCAGGGCGAAAAAGACCCAGAACAGCCAGATCGAGAGGCTGGCGAGGTCGAATTCTCCAAAGAAGGTCTGGGTCATGCCGTGATCCTTTCTTTTTGTGTTTTGCGCATCATGTCGGGAACTCCGGCAAGCCGGTTGGGCCAGTTGCCCGACCTTTGCGCGTCGCCAGCGGCCCAAGCACGATGAGCGTGACGAAAAGCAAAGCGATTTCAGTGTGGTAGACGACGGAATAGCCTGTCGCGTTCGAATTCAAGGCTGTGCCGAGGTTACCCTGCAGCGCTTGAATATTGACGATGTCGCGCAGCGCGCCGCCAAGGGCGATGGCAAGTCCCGAGGCCGTCGCTTGCGCGGCACCCCACGCTCCCAAAGCCAGACCACGCCCGGCAAAGCCCTGTTCTGGCAGGGACATGGTTGCGATCAGAGTGCAGACGGCGAAGATCCCGCCGCCAAAGCCGATCAGCCCGGCGCCGGTGAAGAACAACAGCGGGGCTTGCATCGGGGCCGAAAAGATTACAGCGCTGAACGCGGCGATACCGACCAGAATGCCGCCACAAGACAGACGGATCGGATCGCGACCCAGCCCGAGCAGGCGCGCGGACAGTCCGTACCCAGCAAGCGCCCCGGTGGCCCACATGGCTGTCAGGACGGTTGTGGACGAGACCGAAAGGCCAAGAATTTCGCCGCCATAAGGTTCAAGCAGCACGTCCTGCATATTGAACGCCATGGTGCCCAGGAAAACGACCGCCAGCAGACGCCCGGCCTGACCACCAGCCAGCAAATCGGACCAGGCATCGCTGAACCGGGGACGCGGTGCGGCGCGTTCTTCGGCGCTCATGGGGCGAACTTTCTCCTGCCGCCAGAGGGCGATCAGGTTCAGCACCATGCCAACTACGGCCGCGCCTTGAACCACGCGGATCAGGCGCAGGTCCGAAAAATCGCGCAGCAGCCAGCCGACGATCAGCGCCGAAGCCCCCATGCCGATCAGGAACATTACGTAAAGCAGGGCGACGACCTTGGGCCGCGTTTCGGGCGTGGCCCGGTCACAGGCCAGCGCCAGACCTGCCGTTTGGGTCATGTGGATGCCCAGTCCTGCCATCAGGAAAGAAATCGCCGCCAGCGCCTCACCGGCGAAGGGGACATGCAGCGTGGAATGGCCACCCAGCACCAACAGTGCGAACGGCATCACAGCCAGCCCGCCCATCTGCCAGATCGAGCCGAACCACAGGTACGGGATGCGCTTCCAACCAATCGCGCTGCGATGGGTATCACTGCGGAAGCCCAGAAGGGCGCGGAAAGGCGCGATCAGGACCGGCAGGGCAATCATCATGGCAACGACCGTGGCGGCCACGCCCAACTCGACAATCATCACGCGGTTCAGCGTGCCCAGCAACATGACCGAGGCCATCCCGACCGACACCTGGAACAGCGACAGCCGCAGCAACTGACCCATCGGCAGGTCCGCGCTGGCGGCATCTGCGAAGGGCAGAAACTCGGCCGGTATCCGGGTGAAGGGCGAGGGGCGCTGGCTCATGAAGCAAGCTCCAGCGCGTGAGAGATGTAAAAGCCGCAATTGACGCGACCCAGATCACGGACCTTCCCGGCCTTGTCGAGCTTACGGGTCAGCGCCTTGGTGTTGTGGGGCACCATTGTCGGCGAGCGGTCGCTTTTCGGAAAAACCTTGCCCGCGTACCACATGGCGGCCAGCAAAGGCGTGCGTGGGGCCACGGTAAAACGCACGGTTGCGCCGTGACCTGCAAAGCGATCCACCGCGTCTCGGATGTGGTCGGCGTCATAGTAGATCAAACTGTCCATAGCGAAGACGAGATCAAACGGGCCGCTAGGCTCGTGCAGCATGTCGCCCGCGTGGAAATCGACTTGGTCCTGCAGTGCCTCGGGCAGACGGGCCCGAGCGATGTTGATCAGGGCGGGGGAAATGTCGATGGCCACCACCTCGGCCCCACGTGCGGCGAGGATTTCGGTCAACTGGCCGGTACCACAGCCCGCATCCAGAATACGACGCCCGGTCAGGTCTGCGGGCAGTCCATCCAGCAGGCGGTCGCGCATCTGGTCGCGGCCTTCGCGCACGGTCTGGCGGATTTTTGACACAGGCGCATCGCTCGTCAGCCGCTCCCACGTGCGGGTAGCAGTGCGGTCGAAATAGGTCTCGACCCGAGCGCGTGTGGCTTCATAGGTCATCAGTCAAACCCCAGAAGCTCAAAGATTTCCCGGTCTGGCAGAGGTTCAGGCGCCAATGCCTCAGTCCCGTTCCACAGCGTCTCGGCCAGCCGGACATATTCAGCGCGGCAGCGGACAATATCCTCGTCATCATCCATCTCGAACAGGGTCTTTTTCTTCAGGCGCGAACGGCGGATGGCGTCGACATCAGGCATATGCGCGATGCGCAGGAAGCCGACCTGATCGCAGAAACGGTCCACCTCATCCGTGTCACGGCTGCGATTGGCGACGCACCCGGCCAGACGGACTTTGTAATTGGCGGATTTCGCCTGAACGGCGGCGATGATCCGGTTCATCGCATAGATCGAGTCAAAGTCATTCGCCGTGACAATCACCGCCCGGTCGGCATGTTGCAGCGGCGCGGCGAACCCACCGCAGACCACATCGCCCAAGACGTCAAAGATCACCACATCGGTGTCGTCCAGCATGTGATGCTGTTTCAACAGCTTCACGGTCTGCCCAACCACATACCCGCCGCACCCTGTCCCTGCCGGAGGTCCACCAGCTTCGACACATTGCACGCCGCCCCAGCCTTCGAACACGAAATCCTCGGGGCGCAGCTCTTCGGGGTGGAAATCGACCTCTTTCAGAATGTCGATCACGGTTGGCACCAGGGACCCGGTCAGGGTGAAGGTGCTGTCATGTTTCGGGTCACATCCGATCTGCAAAACCCGCTTGCCCAAAGTTGAAAACGCGGCGGACAGGTTGGAACTGGTGGTGGATTTCCCGATCCCGCCCTTGCCGTAGACCGAGAACACCTTGGCCCCTTCGATCCGTGCAGTCGGGTCCTGATGCACCTGAACGGAGCCTTCACCATCAAGGCCAGTCAGGTTCGGGGGGTTCTTGTCCAATGGGCTCATGACGTGTTCCTCATTCCGCGGCTATCCCTTCCATCCGGTCTTCCAGCGCGTCTGCCGCACGTTGCAGCGCGTCCAGAGTGTCCGCATCGGGTTGCCAATAAGCGCGATCGCTGGCCTCGAGCAGGCGGTTGGCCATGCGGCTGGAGGCGACCGGGTTCAGGTCGGCCAGCCGGTTGCGCATGTCTTCGTCCAGTACGAAGGTTTCCGAAATGCGCTGATAGACCCAAGACTCAACCTGACCGGTGGTGGCCGACCAGCCCAGCGTGTTGGTCACATGCGCCTCGATCTGGCGGACGCCCTCGGCACCATGTTTCAGTAGACCTTCGTAGAATTTCGGGTTCAGCGAGCGTGACCGGGTCTCCAGCGCCACCTGATCGGCCAGCGTTCGTACCTTGCCGTCGCCGCGTGTCTGGTCGCTGATATAGACTGCCACATCCGATCCCCGGGCCCGGCGCACCGCGCGGGAAATACCACCCAGCGTGTCGAAATAGTGGTCAACAGTGGTGACACCCAATTCAACGGATTCGAGGTTCTGATAGGCGACCTCAACGTCTTTCATCGTTTGTTGCAGCAGGTCGGTGTTTTTATGCGCTTTGCCTTTGGTATCATAGGCGAAACCTTTGCGGGCTTCGTAGGCGTCGGCCAATTCGTCCTCGTCCACGAAGGCCAGACTGTCGACCAGTTGATTGACGTTCGAGCCATAGGCTCCTTCAGCATTCGAGAAGACGCGCAGGGCGGCCTCTTCCAATGACACGTTCATGCGCTCGGCGTAGGCCAGTGAATGCGCGCGGATGAAGTTCTGATCCAGCGGCTCATCTGCTTGCGCGGCTTTCAGCGCGGCCTCGGCCAGCAGGCGGGTTTGCAGGGGCAGCAGGTCGCGGAAAATACCCGAAAGGGTCATTACCACGTCGATCCGAGGACGGCCCAGCTCCGATAGAGGGATCAGGTCCGCCCCGGACAGGCGGCCAAAGCTGTCAAACCGGGGTTTTGCCCCCATCAGGGCCAATGCCTGCCCGATGGGGCCGCCATCGGATTTGATGTTGTCGCTGCCCCACAGCACCAAGGCCACGCTGCGCGGCAGGGTGTCATGGGTTTTCAGCAGCAGTTCCGCCTGTTTCGCACCGTCTTGACAGGCATAGGCTGTGGGCATCCGGAAGGGATCGAAGGCATGGATGTTGCGACCTGTGGGTAGAATGTCGGGGTTGCGCAGCAGATCACCGCCGGGGACGGGCGATGTGAACCGACCCTCCAGCGCGCGGAGCAGGGCGGGGAGCTCGGTTTCGCGGGTCAGCGCTGTGTCCATTTCGGCGCGACCGGTTGCGTCCAGATCAAGCAGATCGAGATAGTCTGAACGTTCCCGATCCGACATCGGCTGCCCGACCACATGCAGACCTTCGGGGATCAGCGCACCTTCGGTATCCAACAGCGTGTGCCACAGCGCCGCCGGGTCTTGTCCATCCAGATCCACCGCCTCGGCCTGATCCGCAATCAGCGTTTTCAGATCCGCGCGGTCGGCTGCATCCGGGGGCAGAGTGCGCCAGCGGCTGAGGCTGTCTTTCAACTCGGCCAACCCTTTGTACAGCCCCGCGCTAGAAAGCGGTGGGGTCAGATGGCTGACAGTCACCGCGCCGGACCGGCGCTTGGCCAGAGTGGCCTCGGACGGGTTGTTCGCGGCATAGAGGTAGATATTCGGCAGGTCTCCGATCAGACGATCCGGCCAGTCCGCACCGCTCAGGCCAGTTTGTTTTCCTGGCATGAATTCCAGCGCGCCGTGCATACCGAAATGCAGCACCGCATCAGCTTCAAAACTGTTGCGGAGCCACAGGTAGAACTGAGCAAAGGCGTGGGTCGGGGCAAAGCCATGCTCGAACAGCAGGCGCATCGGGTCGCCTTCGTATCCGAAGCCCGGTTGAAGGCCGACGAAGACGTTACTGAACTGACGGCCCAGAACAAAGACGTCCCGCCCATCCGTCTGAACCCGACCGGGTGCGGGGCCCCAGCTGGCCTCAATCTCATCCAGCCATGGCGTATCACGGACGATGTCATCGGCGCTGACCTTGGCGGCGACGTTGGCCTCTTGCCCGTAAATCTCGGCACTGCCGCCCAGTACGGCGTCGCGCAGGTCTTCGACCGTTTCGGGCGGGTCGAGATCATAGCCATCCGCCTTCAACGCCCGCATCGTGTTCAGCAGGGACGCAAAGACATCCAGATGAGCGGCGGTTCCTGCGGCCCCGGCATTGGGTGGGAAACCGAAGAGAACAATCGCCAGCTTACGTTCGGCCGCGCTGGATTTGCGCAGAGCAGCTAACCGAGCCAGACGGGTGGCCAAAACCTCAATCCGTTCGGGGCAGGGGGCCATGGCCTTGCTGGCGATGGATGTGCAGGCCCGAGCACAACCAGAGCAGCCTTTTGGCCCATGACGCCCGGCAAAAACGGTCGGCACGGTCGCGCCATCCAACTCGGGCAGGGCAATCAGCATCGTGGTTTCAATCGGTCCAAGCCCTTGCTGCGAGGCGGCCCATTGGTCCAGAGTTTGGAACTCAAGCGGGTGTGCGGAAACGTATGGAATATCAAGGTTTTCCAGAACCTTGATCGCGTTCTCATTGTCGTTGTAAGCCGGGCCGCCCACCAGCGAAAACCCGGTCAGCGACAACAGGGCGTCGATCTTGCGCGCTCCGTCTTTCTGGAAGAACTGGTCTACGGCAGGCCGCGCATCCAACCCGCCTGCAAAAGCCGGGATCACCCGCAAGCCTTTGGCCTCAAGCGCGCGGATCACCGCGTCATAATGCGCTGTGTCGGAGCTGAGCACATAGGACCGCATCATAAGAACGCCGACAGTCGCACGCGGTTTGCGGGGGGTTGGCAAGTCCTCCACGTTGGTGGTGATACGCTGCGGCAAGTCCGGGTGATACAGCCCCGCATCGGGGTACTCGCGCGGTTCCGGAGCCGCGGCGTTCTGCCATTCCGGCCGATCAGCATAGCGGCTGATCAGAAAGCGGACCATCGCCTCCATATTGTCGTCAGAGCTGCCTAACCAGTATTGCATGGTGACAAACCACGCGCGCAGGTCCTGAGCCTTGCCGGGGATAAATTTCAGGATCTGTGGCAGGCGGCGCAGGATTTTCATCTTGCGCTGGCCCGTATCGGACGATGGCTTGGACGAGCCCCGCAACCGCCGCAGCAGTTTAAGCGCGCCCGAGGTCGGTGCGGCCATATCCAGCGCGCCCATGCGGGTCAGCTTGACGATCTGCGCATCGGCAATGATGCCGATCATCGCGTCGCAACTGTCGCGCCGGGCCTGAAGCGCGGGCAGGATTGCGTTGATATGTTCTTCAAGGAACAGAAGATTGGCGATGACGATATCGGCCTTGGCGACACCCCATTGCGCGGCTTCAAGCGCAGTTGGGTCCTCGCCCCATTCTGCAGCGGCAAAAACTTCAAGTTCCAAGCCGGGAAAATCGGATTGCAGTCGCGCCAGAACCCGATCACACGGACCGGCAGCGTGGCTGTCCAGCGTCACGATCGCGA